>JAGQQB010000506.1 GCA_020426425.1 Planctomycetaceae bacterium
TCGTCCGGCCCAGCTTTGTGCTAGGCGGTCGTGCCATGGAAATTTGCTACGACAATCAACAATTCGATCGATTCGTTGCGGAGGCGTTTGTCGTCGCCGAGGGGCAACCCGTACTGATCGATCGATTCTTAGAAGATGCTATCGAAGTCGACGTTGATGCGTTATCCGACGGCATGGATTGCGTCATCATGGGTATCATGGAACACATCGAAGAAGCCGGCGTCCACAGCGGCGACTCTGCTTGTGCCATCCCACCTCATAGCTTGCCGCCGTCCATCTTGGACGAGATCCGTGAATCGACGAAAAAGCTGGCCAAGCGATTGAATGTCATCGGCCTGATGAACATTCAGTACGCGGTCAAGAAGGTCGAACAACCTGGCAGCGAGCCGACGTACACCGTTTACATCCTGGAAGTGAACCCTCGCGCGTCGCGGACATCGCCATTCGTTTCCAAGGCGACCGGCATGCCACTCGCCCGCATGGCAGCCAAGGTGATGGCCGGTGTTTCGCTCCAGGCTCAAGGGGGCACAGAAGAGGTTTGGCCAACACATACATCAGTTAAGGAAAGCGTCTTCCCATTCTCCCGGTTCGCCGGAGTCGACATCATCCTCGGTCCGGAAATGCGGTCGACCGGTGAAGTGATGGGCATCGCCGACGACTTCCCGTCCGCATTTGCCAAGAGCCAGCAGGCGGCAGGCATCGATATCCCGCGCGAAGGGGCTGTGTTCATCAGCATGGCCGGCGCCCACAAAGATGCGATGCTCGAACCGGCCCGTAAGCTGCGGCAAATGGGTTTCCGCATCTTGGCCACGTCAGGCACCGCCCGCGAACTGCAGAACGCCGGCATCGAAGTCGAGGTGCTCAAGAAGGTCCAGGAAGGTCGCCCAAACCTGATCGACTACATGGTCAACGGCGACGTGCAGATCATCTTCAACACCCCCAGCGGCAAAGGGAGCCGTACGGAAGAAGGCAAGATCCGTGCGACGGCGGTCCTGTACGGCGTCCCCTGCGTCACCACCCTCCCCGGATGTTTGGCCATGGTCCGCGCCCTGGAACATCTGCAACACCACCCAGTGCCCCATGTGCAAGCGATTCAGGACTGGCACGCGAATCAGGTTGAGGCGTAGGGGGATTGATCGCAATTTGCCGACGTACGACCTGAAACGTTATAGTATCTTGAGTGAACGTATCCAATGAATCCGCACATATGAGCGAGTTGCTGATCAAGCCGCTGGTCCAAGCCGTTCTGGTCGCCGATCATGTCTACCAGGATACCCAAACCGGCAAGTTCGTCGTCTGCGGTATTCTTGGGCGGGTTCACTGCGATCGGTCGACCGTGAATGATGCAACGGAGTCTGGATCAGGAAGCGTGCAGGGCAGGCGCGCTGTGATCATCCCCAAGGGGGGACTTAAGTGGGGGTCGCCATTCCTCTACTGGAGTGTCACCGAAGTTCACCGCACACAGTTGTTTACGATTCGGTACGTGCAATTGGCCACAGATCGAGTTATGTTTGAACTGCCGGTGAACCTTTCCGCGAATGATCCGATGCAGGTTGTCCAGTCGGTGATTCCCCTTCCCGAATTGCCGATGATAGGAGGACACTACGCGTTGGAAGTCATTTGGAACAATGAGATTCTTGGAGCACATCGGATTGAGATCGTTGACACGATCGTGGAGCCAGAACGATGATCACGCAAACACCGGACGAGGTTCGCATTATCTACCCTGCCGCACGATACGAGTGCCGTGCATACGTGCGCGGTCACGAAGGTCAGGTTGAGGCGGTGGCCCAGCATGACGGCAAGTGGGTCCATGGTGTTGGTGCAACCGAGTCCCTGGCCCTCGCAAATGTGGCGGAAAAATTCGCCAACTTGCTGAGCGGTCTTGAAGAGGGTGGTCCCGCACCAAGCATCCACGGCGAACTGCGAGTGGTCACCGTGGACCTGGCACCAGATGTACCCATTGCGTCGGACGTCCTCGACCGTGCTGAGGCGAACCTGCCTCCAGATGCCGAGTGGTGGGACGACGATTGGGATCAGCCCGAGTAGGTGCCGCTCGTGCTACGTCAGGGAAGTATCGTTTGGGTCATCGTGCCAGATCCCGCAGGACGAAACCTCAAATCACGTCCCGTCGCCATTCTCACGCCCACTGAACATCTGGACGGGACGCAGCCGATTCGCGCTGCGGCCATTACATCGACGTTCTCAGAGCCGATTCCGGTTCACAGCGTGAAGCTCCCCTGGTCGCGACATTCGCACCCTGTCACCGGATTGAATCGCCCATCAATCGTGCGCTGCGACTGGATCTGCCGCATCGAGGTGACGAACATCACCGGCGTTGCCGGGATCGTGCCGACGAAGCTGTTTGCAGAAATCGTGCGGCACATTCGCGATCTGACAGGAGAGTGATCTCCACGCGTTGAGTGGATCTCATCATGTTCAATCGTGATTGCAGGTGGCTGCACTGCTCCATCAGCGCGAGTTAATCTTACCACCTCACGAGCGACGCTCTGCGCCACATCAGGAAGCAGCCTCTTCATTCAGCCGCAATTGCCCGCATGCGGCGTCGATGTCGGCGCCTTTGCGTTTGCGGATGGTGACGTT
>JAGQQB010000507.1 GCA_020426425.1 Planctomycetaceae bacterium
CGTCGACCGTGTGTTCACAGGTTCTTGCCGAGTTCGTCCCACCGGGGGACACCGCTCTCACCAGTCGGCTCCAGTGAGCGGCCATCGTGTTCAGTCCGTCCCATCCTGGGCGCTGGTCGCACGATGATTCAGTTGCAACATGGCCGGTATGCTACGAGTCCATGTGAACCGAGTGTGAAGAGGCCGAAAACAATGCAACAAACTGCGAAAGCCGATCAGAGGCGCGGAAATGGCCATCTGACTGATCGCGTCGGTGGCAACGACCGCAGTTTTCATGCGGTCAACCCGATCCAGGCGAGTCGAGCAATGCACATGCTGTCGCCAACGGCCAACATGGCTGCTCACCACACTGAACTTGAAACGCTCCGTGCGCGAATCGCCACGTACGCACTCTTTAGAATCTCACGCGTGCGAGGTAGATGGCGGTCTTCTCTTCATGCGACGAGTAATAGCTGACCCACAATTGTCCCTCGTGCAGGACAAGCCCGGCGTAGCTGGTGTCGCCTCCCGATGGGAGTGTCAGTGCCTCAGTCAATGTGCCAGCAGCAGGATCGAGCCAGCAGAGTGCGGTGCGGGTCTTGGGAGAGTAAAGACGCACAGCGGCAAGCAGATGGCCGCCCGGCAATTCGATCATGTTCGGACCGCCGATTCTCTGGTCCAGTTCTTTCCACTCCCACTGCTTGAATGGGGCGCGAGATGTCCCGAGCATCCCAGTCTTGCTGCCAGTCTCGCGCCGCAGCAGACACAGTGCGGTTCCATCTTCACGAAAGAGAATGCGATCTTCGCCGACCCCATTGGGAACATTGACCGCATCGATCCAGGTGTCGAAGTGCTCTCCGGTTTCACTGCGGTAGAGCTTGAGCTTGCGCTGATCCCGGTCGCGCTGAGTGCCATAGCCCATTGTGTAGGCGTGTCCGTCGTGCCACTGCACACGCCACAGCCAGTCGCCGGGATCGCCAATGCGACGACCGGCATCCCAGGTTTTGCCCAGATCGTCAGAGAACCAGACCATCGAGTGGTACCGGACCTCGGCGTCTGCCTGCATGCCTGCCCCATTAAGCATGAGCCGTCCCGATGGAGTGACACAGATCTTCGCATCGCGCAGATCGTCGGTTGGATGCGTCACCAGCGACAGCGACTCCCACGCATTGCCATCAATCGAGGTGAGAATCCGCAGCGAACCATCTGGGGAGACATGTTTGCTCCCTTCGCGAAACACGCAGTACCAGCGGTCAGCATGGTAGAGCAGATCGGTAAACGCATTGTGCGGTGCCTGATCCCAGATACGCCGGGCATCAACCAGTTCAAGCTGCAGACGCGATCTTGATGCGTCCGGTTCCGCCGCCACCAGTGATGTCAGCAGGCAATGGGAAGAAAGAAGCGTTCCCAGACAGAGAGATGTGAGCGCTGTGAGCAACATCCGCATGGGGCACCTCGGTTCGAATGGATCGGTGACCGAAGCATGGGAGATTGCCGCAGTTTTTGCCAGTCGGTCGTAGCGAGTGCAGCGGTAACCGACGGCGAGCGGGGAATGTCAACTCCCCGCTCGCGAACATCTCACTCTTACGCCATACACAGGCCGCTTAGGCGGTAGCGAATGGTCGCTGGATCGGGAGCAATCTGGTCGACGAGTTGCCCGTCGTTGAACAACATCAAGGTGGGCACCGCCTGGATGCGGTATTGGACCGACAACTGGGGACATTCTTCAACGTTGATCTTCACGATGCGTGCGCCATCCCCGAACTCACTCGCGATCTGATCCAGATGAGGCGCAAGCATCTTGCAGGGCTGGCACCACGTGGTGAAGAAGTCGACCAGCACCGGAACTGGCGACTGCAGCACCTGTGTTTCGAAGTTGCTTTCGTTGACATGCAGAACGTGCGACATGACTGATCTCCTTTGTTCGTGCCCCTTGGACTGCCTTAGCCGAGGAACTGGGTGTATGAGCGGTAGCCACCGCTCAGGTTGTGGACGCTGAATCCCTTCTGCAGCAGGATGCGTGTGGCCAGATAGCCACGCATTCCCACCTGGCAATACACATAGACCGGACTGCCTTGCGGAAGTTCGCCCAGTCGCTGCCGTAACTCATCGACAGGGATGTTCACCGCGCCGGGTAACGCGCCATTAGTAAACTCGGTCGGCGTGCGGACATCCACGAGTGTGCCGCGTTCCGACTCCGGCAGTGCGAGGTAATCCGCCATCGTGATCTGCGGATGATCCCCCCGCAGCATCCCACTGGCGACAAACCCCAGCATGTTGACAGGGTCCTTCGCCGACCCAAACTGCGGCGCGTACGCGAGTTCCATCTCTTCGAGGTCGTAGACTTTCATGCCCGCCTGAATGGCGACGGCAAGGACGTCAATTCTCTTGTCGACGCCATTGCCGCCAATCCCTTGCGCGCCCAGGATCCGACCGGTGGTGCGGTCGAACAGGAGTTTGAGCGTCATCTGCTGCGCGCCGGGATAGTAGCCCGCATGGTTCGCCGGGTGGATGGTGACACTGGCAAACGGCGTTCCCCGTTGCCGTAGCATCTTCTCACCGAAACCGGTCACAGCGGCCGACATACCAAAGCAACCTAGAATCGCCGTACACTGGACTCCGCG
>JAGQQB010000508.1 GCA_020426425.1 Planctomycetaceae bacterium
TCTGTTACGGCTTGAATTAAGGGTTAGTTGTAGTGGACGAGGGTACGAGTCCCTGTGTTTTATGGCACTGCAGGACTCGTTGCCTCGTCCACTACCCCAATTTTTACCTGTGACAGACCACTAGTCTGCAGACTCATCCGCACAATCCGCACCTGGTCAAGTTCAGCCAGAGTGAGACCCGGTTGAATCCGCACGTCCCATTGTCCCCCCGCCAGAAATTCGGCCGAGGTCACTGTCCCAAAGAAAAGCCGAGGCCCGCGCGCGCCATTGATGTCAGCACTGACAACGGTGTCACCGACTGTCACCGAGTCCGTATACGAAATCCCTGTCAGGCGGCACTCGGACGTACCGGTACCTTCCAGCATGCCGACCGCGCCAAAATGCATGCCGTCGTCTGACGCACGCAGTAACTGTACCTGTGCACGGAATTCGGCCGCTGTCACTGGCTGAACCATACTCACCCACCGGCCCGTCTTCTCGACGCGCCCGATGACACATGCCCCCGACAGCACGCGATCGCCTGCCGCCACGCCCGCATCAGTACCGACATCGATAATGGCTCCGCCCCCGTCCACGACCAGTTCAGACCGCGTAATTCCCGCTGACTTACCAGCCGAAATCACCAGTTCTCTTAACAGCCCGGGCAATCCGCTGCTGCTGATCACTTTGGCTGGCGTCGTTTCAAAGCTGGTCAGGGACGATGCGGGATCAACAAGTTGGGCCATCGCCGTCGCCTGCCGCGAGTGTTTCAGGTCGCGCCGCAAACGAGCGTTTTCAATCATCAACTGACGCAACGTCTGCAACTGACGGGCATCCAGCCCTTCCGCAACACCAGTACGATCCGACGGAGCTGGTTTTTCAATTGTCGCCGCATCCCCGTGCGGATGCGAAAGCGCCAGCAGGGTGAGTCGCCCCGGACTGAGTGCATCATGCAGTACCGACCGAAATTCACTTAGCATTCCTCTGCGATCTGCGGCCATCACCACCCATGAAATGACAAACATGGCAACGGCAGCCAGCCACATTCGGTAACAATTAGGATCGGCACGCATAAGAGTCTCCTGCTACTGACGCATTCCATCATCGAGCCCATGCTTCCAGCGATCCAGGTGATCGAGACAGACCAGTGCACCACGTGTTACGGCAGTCCTTGGTGAATCAACGACGCGCACCGGGATGCCCAGATGCTGGGACAGATAGCGATCGATCCCCCGCAACAGTGCACCACCGCCAGCCAGTACAAGTCCCGTATCCGCCAGATCAGCAATCAACTCTGGTTGACAGCGTTCTATCGTACGCCGAATGCTGTCGACGATTTCTTCCAGCGGCTCGTAGAGCGACTCTCGGATTTCTTCGCTGGTTACCAGAGCCTTGCGAGGAATACCGCTGGCTGTATCCAGCCCGCTGACTTCGTGAGTCAGCTCATGATCGAGCGGCGCGGCACTGCCGATCGCAATCTTCAGTTGTTCGGCGGTTTGATCACCGATCCGCAGCGAATAACGACGTCGCAGATAGCGAACAATTGATTCGTCCATGGCATCACCTGCCACCCGGATCGATTGCGACGCCACGATGTCGGCCAGGCTCATCACCGCGACTTCGGTCGTGCCGCCGCCAATGTCACAGATCATACTCGCCAACGGTTCGGACACCGGCAGTCCCGCTCCAATGCCTGCCGCCTTGGATTCGTCAATGAGCCACACACGTCCGGCCCCGGCTCGTTCCGCACTGTTGAATACGGCCCGCCGTTCCACCGCTGTAATACACCCGGGCACGGCCACGATCACGCGTGGACGTAAACCCACAGAACGACTGCAGGCCTTACGCATAAAATAGCGAAGCATCGTTTCGCAGAGTTCAAAATCGTTGATGACTCCATGCCGCAAGGGCCGCACGGCCTGAATTCCTTCCGGAGTCCGGCCCAGCATCTGATACGCGAGTTTACCAACCGCTGCGCCGCGGCCGACCACGCGATGTGAGCCTTTCGGCACGGCGACGACCGATGGTTCATCAATCCGAATGCCTTCCCCAGGCAGACCAATCTGGGTGGACGTGGTTCCCAGGTCAATCGCGAGGTCAGAGCAAAATCGTTTTCGAACCCAGGCGAGCATCCATGCTTCCCTGCAGAATTTGAGTCAATCCGCGCATTCAGAAACCGCGGCGGCGGTGCGTTTCCCACCTGATTTTTACCGGCAAACCGGCAATTACCGCAAGACACAGATTTTTCCAGCAAATTCAGCCTGGCAGAGCCCACGAGTCCGGCCAAAACTTTCCAGATTCCCGAAAAGAACCCTCGGTGCCACTTGTCGTCAGAAGTGGGCGATGAATCAGGTCTCTCGCTTTTCGAGGGCAAACTCAGCCTCTATCATGTCCGCCCTCACCCCCCTCGGAGTTTGACCGCAACGGCGGGGGCCTTAGGTGATGTCACGAATCAATACAAAGTGGCACGGCGGTCTCCGCCGTGAATTCTCAGTGGAGACCACCGAGCGACTTTACGTAAGTCCGGGCAAGTGTGCGGTAATTGATCCGCGTGAGATTCGGAAAGCTGCGTTTGCCTGCCATATCGAGCGCCTCAGGCCGCTTCGAAACATTATTC
>JAGQQB010000050.1 GCA_020426425.1 Planctomycetaceae bacterium
TAGCGGCTCTGGAGATAGAAGCCACTATTGCCGCGTCCCTGTCCACGAGCCATCGGCTTGTAGGGGATGCGAAACTCCGCATGCAGTCGAAAGTCGGCGTAGGGATGCACGGTTTCCGTACCGGCGAGTAGCAGTCCGTCTTCCGTTAGCTTCGCGTCTTTGAACAGGTCGGCGTTCTTGCCATCGAACAGCACGATCGCCCCTTTGGGCGGCTTGGCTCCCAGCGTTGGGCTACTGCGTTCGATCCGTTTGAGCTTGAGGTCGTTGATCAGCGCCTGTACGCCAGCGGCGTCCTCCTCAAACTCATCACGTCCGGTGCCATCCCAGCCTGCGCCGGGGAGACCGCCAGCAAAGGTGACGACATGGAACTTGCCATCCCCTAATGCCGCCACCTGCACACCACGTCCATCGGCGACATATTCCCCTTGGATGGCAAAGTCGGGATCAGCGGCAGCGGCGGCGGGATCGGCGTAGGTGCCATCCTGAGCGAGACAGGTTGTCATCCACAGGCATGCGAGCAGACATCCGGCTCCGTTGCCAAACCCTTTTCCCATCCACGACATGCAATCACTCCCAGTAGTCCGTCGGTGTCTGATTCTCATCCGGTTCGGAGCTGGAGCGCAACCCCTCAGCACCGTAACCGGGCGATAGACTAGCGAACCTGGATGCGATGTGAATAGCGAACGGCAAATACTGAGGACGAGAGTCACCTGCCAAAACAGTGGTTGGCGGGACTCGCCTGCGATCCAGCCTGTTGAAAAAGGTAACCCGCTGCGTCAGCGAGGGATGATGCACCCTGAAAGCCTTTGGGGATATCCCTCGCTCACACTTCAAGTCACCTAATTGTGCGGATTTTTCAACAGGCTGGATCGCCTTGGGGCATGACGCAGACGCCCTGTCGGTTACTGCAAATCCGCTCACAAGATCCCAGCACTTCTTGACCGGGCAGTGAATCGCCCGTAGCATCGGAATAATCGGATCAGTCAACCGGACTGACAGGGATGGTTGGCGGAAAACCAAACTGGGGTTCGACACGGATTTCGTCGATTCCAGACAATGGGGACAGGTGCGCCCTTGTTCTGGTGCCTTGTACTGACGATTGGAATCCACTCCACGGAACGTTCCCATGCACAAGCTTGGCATCGCCTTTCTGGTCCTCGCCATCTTCGGAATCATCACCGCGTTCGTGTTCACCACGATGCTGCTGGATGTCCGTAGCAAGTGGCGGAAATCACTGGAAACCGCTCAGGCCGCAGCGACCCAAAGCTCTGAGGAACGGGCCAAGGAACTACGCAAGGTCTTGACCCTGGAAGAAGAGATCGCTCGCGAGATGCATGCCTGGGGAGATGCCTGGGATGCTCCGAACTCGCAAGCGGCCGGACGAAACGGCATTGTGCAATTGGGCGTCGGCACCGGACGCGGTCTGGCTCAAAAGGAAGCAGCCCAGAACAAGCCCCTGCCCGATGTGTTCGTGTTTGCCAAAGCTGGCGGAAACTCAGCAGACTTTCTGGGACAGTTCAATCTCGCCAATCTCCAGGTGGACAATGCGACGGGTCAGTTGACGCGGACACCGTATGCAGGTGAAGAAGCGGGCTGGAAGTCGGGCGAATACCGAGTGCGGGACTCCATTCCCGCTGGTTGGCGATTCACGTTTGCCAGCCTGGAAGGGGAAATGTTGATCGCGCAGCGGAAGCTGGAGAGTCAGCGGGAATTGCTCGAAACCATCAACAACCAGATCACCGAATCTCGCAAGAGCCTCGACCAGCGTCTCGCAGAACTCGATGGCGATGCCGAAGCTCCGATGGGTGCGTCGCAAGAAGTGCTCGATGGTCTCGTGCAGACCCTCCGCCGGCTGGAATCGGAGCGGGATCTGATCCTCGCCCATGTCGATCAGTTGCGGCACGAGTTGAACGACCAGTACGTGCAACTGCGGGAGACGATGGACGCGAATGCCGCAATGGTCAATAAGATCACGCAGGAAGCGGAATCAGCCGGAACCGCTGCGCCGCAGGTGACCGCGCGATAGCGGCAACTCCAAACGTCTTGCCGATCTTGCCCCCGCGTTGCCCTGCTCGGCTGGGGAGCGCACTTGCTGCAAAGCTCTGCTTTGGCTTGAGCCTCAGCTTTGTCTTGTGCAATCGCTCGTAGTTCTCTTGGATTGCGAAAGTGATTCACGGCAGTGGTCGGCGGACACCCGTCCGACACTGTTCATCGCACGCCATGGTCACTATGTTCGGGGCTGCATTTGAAGCTCTCCCCGAATAACGAGCCCAGCGATGATTCGATCTGCCGTTACCATCTCTCTCGTCTCCCAGGCCAGGGGCGGCCCGTTCGTGTACTGGGATGACCTCGCTGGCTCGATGCAGCGGGCAAAAGAACTCGGGTTCGATGCGGTCGAACTGTTCCTTCCCGGCCCGGAATTTGTGGACCGGAAGTATTTGCGGTCGCTGCTCGATGAACTCGATCTCTCGGTCGCCGCCGTTGGTACCGGAGCGGGCATGGTGATCCACAAGCTCAGCCTCACAGCATTTGAATCTCCGCTGAGGGACCAGGCGCGGCAATTCATTCGGGAGATGATTGATTTCGGAGGCGAGTTCGGAGCACCAGCGATCATTGGATCGATGCAGGGTCGGCATACCGATCAGGTTCCTCGCCCCACCGCGCTGGGCTATCTAACCGAGGCGCTGCATGAACTGGGAGCGTATGCGGGGCGACACGCGGTGCCGCTGATCTATGAGCCGCTGAACCGGTACGAGACGAACCTGTGTGTGACGATGGAGTCGGGTGTGGATCTGCTGGAAACGGGCCAGGTCGAGAATGTCAAACTGCTGGCCGATCTGTTCCACATGAACATCGAGGAGACCAGCATCGCTCACGGACTGCTGGCTGCTGGCGAGCATCTGGGCCATGTTCATTTCGTCGATTCGAACCGTAGAGCGGCGGGCATGGGGCACATGAGTTTCGAGCCGATTGCCGCTGCGCTGCGGCAACTCGGGTACTCTGGCTACACCTCTGCCGAAGCGTTCGCGTTCCCTGATTCCGATACCGCAGCGCGGCAAACGATCACCCGGTTCCGTGAATTGTTCCGGTAAATCGGTCTACAACCAGTTGTACCGCCTGACCGCACAACACCGATCCTGCCGATCTCGCCTGAGCGACGGTTTGCTCGTGATGTGTTGCTTGCGTCTGGCGAGAATGCCTGGATCAGCAATACCGATGAGCACAGACTGCTCCCACGCATGATTAACTGCCGACCTCCTAACCAGCGAACCGCCAGGAAGCCGTTTGCTCACATGGAGGTGAATCAGATGTCTCGGTACCCAGCCCCCGCTTGGTGGGGTGTGGTCGCATGCGGTCTGCTCGCAGGCTGCCATACATGCGCCCAATCTTGCTATTTCAATTTTCTTGGACGCGCATCGCAGCCAGCCGATGTTGTGGCGGATAGCCACATCCGACAAGTCGCGGACAAGCAGGTCACCCAGACCGAACTTCCCCTGCCGATCGAAGTCGATGGTCAGAAGCGTTTCGCCGTCCCAAGCGAACTTCCTGGTTCGAGTGCTGCCCCGCTCCAACTCCCCCCGATTGACGCGAGCCAGTCTCCTGCGGAACGCCGCTCGGTGATGCAAGCGATGTTCCCTGGTCTGCCAGGCACTGCGGGGATTGCAGAACCGTCCAGCGATCAGGCCATGGGACTGGCGGAACTGCAAGAGCTGGCGCTGCGTCACAGCCCGGTCGTTCAGCAGGCCGCTGCGGAAGTGGAAGCCGCCCGCGGCGCGGCGGTCCAGGCAGGGCTGTATCCTAACCCCACAGTGGGTTACGAAGGCGACTCACTCGGAACGGCGAACACCGCTGGTTACAACGGCTTGTTCATCACGCAGGAATTCGTGACCGCTGGCAAGTTGTCGCTGGCACAATGCGCCGCGCTCATGGAAATGCGGGCGGCGGAACAGGATCTGCGTAAGGCCCGGATCGCACTGGCCAGTGATGTGCGCCGAGGGTACTTCCAGGTGCTCATCGCGCAGGAGCAACTCAAGTTCTCCCGGGCGATCAGTCGTCTCTCTGCAGACGTTTATCAGGCACAGATTGACCTTGTGACCGCTGGCGAAGCCGCTCCCTATGAGCCGCTGCAGCTGCGAGTCTTCGCGATCCAGGCGCGAAACGGCGTCGTTGAAGCGGAGAACGGCTTGCTCGCTTCGTGGCGTCAGCTCGCCGCCAGTGTTGGGCTGCCGCAATTGCAGCGTTCAGAACTGCTGGGGTCGGCGGAAATGCCCGTACCGACCGTCGACTACGATGCTGCTGTCGGCTTTCTGCTGAGCCGACATACCGATCTGTCCGCAGCGCAAGCCCGCATCAATGGCGCCTGCTACAACGTCCAATTGCAGGAAGCGATTCCGATTCCGAACGTCACTGTGTACGGCACGTTCCAACATGACGATACATCGCCGCTCAACGACTTCGCCTCGAACATTCAGGTGAGCGTTCCGGTCCCGCTGTTTGATCGCAACGAAGGGAACATCTCCTCGGCGCATGCCCGGCTGACGCAGCGCAATCAGGATCTGACCGCCGCCCGCAACTCGCTGATGTCCCAACTCGCGGACACCTACAACCGCTACGCGACGAGCAAGGTGATCGCCGAGAGCTACCGTGTCGACGTGTTGCAGGATCAGGTGCGGGTCTATCGCGGCATCTACGACCGGTTCCGACAGGCGGGGGGGGACGTCGATTTCGCCCAGGTCGTTGTGGGGCAACAGACGCTCGCCAATGCGGTGAAAGAGTATCTGACCGCGTTACAGAATCAGTGGCGAGCCACGGTCGACCTCGCTGAGTTGCTGCAAGTCGACGATTTGTTCCAGATGGAACAGGCCCTCGCGCCAGCCGCCGCGCCGGTCATGATCGATGCACTCCCCGATGCCCCAGCGGTTCCGGTGGAGATTGTGCCGGCTGGGGAGTAGCGATGGTTGCTAAGCTCCCGACGGGACCCGGCGTTTTCACGCTGTTTGTCGGGCCGGGGGGCTTACGCCCCCTGTTCGCCTGAGACTGAAGTTCGGCGTTTGATCGCGGAGCGATCAACGACTATTTCGCATGAGACTGCGCTGCCGCTATCGCTCTTGATTGAGCACGCGCTGGACGGTGGCCGTTGCGTCGAGTTCCTGACGACCGTTGTTGTAGAAGTCGGTCAGCTGCACCACGGCGGGGCCCATCAGGAACATGTACACGGCGGGCATTAGACAGAATACGGTGGGGAACAGCAGTTTGAAGGCAGCGGAGTTGGCCTTCTCGTCGGCGCGTTGACGCATCGCGGTGCGAATGTTGTCGGAGTACTCTTCCAGTGCCCCGGAGACACTCGTTCCCAATCGCTCAGTTTGCGTGAGCAGAGACGTGAATGAGTGGACTTCCGGCACGTCGACGCGGCGGCTGAAGTTGGCCAGCGCCTGATCGAGCGAACCGACACGCGCCTGTTCGGTCACGATCGTCAGTTCTTTGGCAAGGTCAGGATAGACCGGCGTAATGTCCTTGGAAACGCGGCGGAGTGCTTTCGGCACGGTCATCCCCTGGCTGACGCACATGTTCAGCAGGTCGAGCATATCGGGCATCCCGTTCGCAATCTGTTGCCGACGCGCGGCCGCTTTGTTCTGAATGTACACCCCTGGGAGTGCCCAGCCGATGAATGGCAGCAGGATGAGGCCCCCCATCAACCATGGTTCCAGTGGCTCCGGCGCGATCAACAGCAGCAGTCCGCATACCAGAATTGGACCGATGATCAGCAGATAACGCCAGGCGCTGAAGTTGTGCCAGGCGTGCGGGCTGTAGTAGCCCGCGTTCCGCAAGTCCCGTGTTTCGCGATCGCGTGCCTCCACTGAGTGTGGCGTCATCGCGGCGAGGACTGGGGTCGCGGAGCCGAATGCGTAGTCATCCTGCCCAGCGTAGGGGTACTCTTCGTATTCGTCATCGTATGGGGGAAGCGTAGCCGCACGAGCCACAGTTGCCGCAGGCACCAGCGGCGTGACGGGGTCAACCGAAGGGACAGACGTGGCAGCGGGCTGCGGCGGCAGGATGGGTTCATCGTGAATCGATGGTGACACCGGGAGTGGCGGAATGTCTTGCGCCGCGTCGCTGATGGGCGCAGCCTTGGGGGCCACTGAATCGCGGAACTTAGGTTCTGGCAGATCGAGCGCGTTCGCCTTCTTCTTCAGCGACGTCGCCGGCCGCATCTTTGGTGCCGGGAACGAAGACTGGTTTGCGCGACGCCACTCGATGTACTTCCAGATCAAGTACACGGCCACCGCGAGGCAGATTCCGGCAATCAGAATGATCTGTCGTGTCGTATCCATAATGCTCAACTCGTTGCGTGTGAATGACGCGAATGTTGGAACGTGGTCGGTTGCTACTCGGTTCTGCTACTGCCTGGCACTGTTCGACAGAATCCGCCAGACGAACAAGGCTCCAATCGCTTCGAGAATGAATCCCAGAACCGTCAGTCGCCACCCCCAGTTCGAGGCCATCAACTGGCTCAGATAATTCGGATCGCGGAAGACGAAGAAAGCGAGAATCGCGGGCGGCAACAGAATCATCAGGATCGCGGTCGCGCGACTGGCTGCGGTCGCGGCTCGCAATCGTCCCTGAAACTGCAAACGATCCCGCATGGTAATCGCGAGCCGTTCGAGCACCTTGACGAGGTCTCCCCCGTTCTCACGATGCACACCTAACGCAGTCGCCAACAGACTGGTCGCCATCACGCCAGTGCGGCGGGGCATATCACTGAGCGCTTCTTCGACATTCAGTCCCAAGCCCAGTTTGCGGGTGCAGTATTGCAACTCGGTTCCCAATGGAGCGGGGGTATCGTTCGCGACCAGGGTGAGGCAGTTTTCCAAGCTGCGTCCTGTCTTCGCGGCCCGGGCCAGCTCTTCAATCATTGGAGGCATCTGTTCGGCCATTTTGGCTTGCCGCCTCCCCCGCATGTACATGGCCACGAGATACGGCAACAGGAAGCCGAACAGGGCGGCCAGTGCGGTCGTGAGCAGGTTCTCCTGCCACACGAAAGCCAGTCCCCCAATCACTACCGCCGAGAACACAGATAGCAGCAGCACGATCTCCGAGGAAATCCCCCAGCCGCTCTGCAACATTAAGAGGTCGAACCAGCTGTTGAGCTGATTGCCCACGGAGGAATCGTTTTCATGGGCGTACGACTCCCGTTCCCGGAGGATCCCGGAGAAATCGGCACTGGGTGTGACGGCTGGAGTGTCCATGGTGTGAGTCTCAGTAGTATGAATGTGCAAGGCGATGCTGGCGTTTGAGTCGCTGCTGGAGTTCGAGGGCGACAATTAGCGGGCCGCAGCCGCCGCGCCAGTCTTCAGTTCGCGGGCGGCGAATATCCGAGGATTCAAATCGAAGCCCTTGGTCGCCATCCGACGCAAGCACTGTGGCTCGTAACCGGTCGCATAGAACGAACCGAGCACTTTGCCGCGACTGTCGATCCCGGCCATGCGGTAGACGAAGATATCTTCCAGATCAAACTCGCCGTTGGTGACGCCGGTCAGTTCCGAGATGCGCATCACCTTCCGTTCCCCGCTGCTCAGACGAGCAACGTGGACGAACAGCTGAATCGCAGAAGCGATGTACTGACGCGAGACGCTGGGGGGCAGTTCCGCTCCGGAGAGCGCGATCATCAGTTCCAAACGCTGCAGTGCGTCGCGGGTATCGTTGGCATGCACGGTGCTCATCGAGCCATCGTGGCCGGTGTTCATCGCCTGGAGCATGTCGAGCACTTCGGCACCACGAGCTTCACCGACGATGATCCGGTCAGGACGCATACGCAGGGAGTTTCGCAGCAGATCGCGCTGGGTGATGATCCCCTTCCCTTCGACGTTGGGCATGCGGGTTTCCAAACCGACGACGTCCGCCTGCTGCAGTTGCAATTCAGCGGTTTCTTCGATGGTGACGACACGCTCCGACGCCGGAATGAACCGCCCCAGGTTGTTGAGCATGGTCGTCTTACCGGCCCCAGTACCACCGGAAAGCAGCACGTTGAGTCGCGAACGGACACTGTGAATCAGAAAGTCGGCCATTTCCGGCGCGAGTGTGCCGAGCTTGACCATGTCGTCGAACTCAAGAATGTTCGTCTTGAAACGACGAATCGAAAGCGTTGGTCCCCGCAAGGCGAGCGGCGGAATGACCGCATGCAGACGAGAGCCATCGGCGAGTTTGGCATCGACCATGGGCGACACTTCGTCGATCCGTCGTCCCGCCTGACCGACAAGCCGCTGAATAAAGTGGAGCAGGTGATCATCATCGGCGAAGCGAACATCGGTCCGTTCCAGAATCCCGTTCCGTTCCACGAAGACCGAATCGGCTCCGTTGACGAGCACGTCGCTCACGCTCGGGTCATCCATCAGATGCTGGATGGGACCAAAGCCGTAGATTTCGTCGAGCAGTTCCCGCACCATTTTGGGGCGATCTGCTTGAGCGAGTCCGACTTCTGGTCGCGCGACAAGATGGTTCGCCAGTGCTTCGAGTTGCCTTCGAAACTCCCCTTCGCCGATCTCGCCCGCCTTGGACATGTCGATCGCATCGACAATTTGACGATGCAGTCGAGTCTTGAGCTGCTGAAAGTGACGGGAAGGATCGAGTGTGTCTGAGAAGGCGACCATGATTTGCGTTCTCGGGTGTTGGATCGAGGTGTTGCCTGCTGCGCCAGTCGGGGCGAATCAGTAGGTCAACGACAAACGATAGAGATAAGGATTCGGTGAGTTCGTGTTCGTTGCGGTATTCGTTGCCGACGAATCGGCGGTCAATGCGGTTCGTGTCGCCACGACCGCTGGCTGCAAAACAAGTTCCAAAGTCCGTTCGCTGGGACGGACATCCATGATGCGACCGGCGGCGAAGCGGCTGATTTCGGCATGCGTGAGGCCATCGGCTCCGGCCGGTCCTGCGGCTCGGTAGAGCAGCACGATGCGGCTGTGTCCAATCATGTCCCGCAGATCATCGACGAGCGGTCCTTCGATCCGTTCCGTTCCCTGCAGGCGTACAGTTCCCTGATCGAGGCGGAACTCGCTGCCGTACTCCTGCAGATCGCGCCAGTTCCAGCCATGATGAATCTGTCGATCGAGTTCCATCACGCGGAGTCCCGTCCCCAGATCGACCAGTTGAACGTTGCCGCGTTTTTCTTCCTCTTCTTCACTCCCCCGCTCCGTGCTGTGCAGCACGATTTCGGGGATGCCATCGGAACCCAGTTCAACCTCTCCGGTTTCGGCGTTGAATCGGTACTGGTCTCGTCCGCGTCGCGCTTCGATCTGCACGGCCCAGGTATCCAGCCGTCGAGGATCTGAGTGCAGTTCCATCACCGCCAGCGGCAGTGCAGGAACATTGGCCTGATCCAGCGGACGGACGCCAACAACATGAGGATCGATGGAGGCTTCCGCCCGGCAGGTTAGATCCGCCGCTGGTTGTCCCGTGAATTGCGGGAAGAAAAGCGGAACTGGATTGCCGTATTGACGACGACAGTGAGCAAACAGCACCACCGATGTCGGCTGAACGTCCGTTTCCAGAAAGACATCCAGGCCGTTCGAGTCGGTCACGATTTTCCCCAGGTGGACATCACCTTCCACCAGAGAATCGATCCTCACCGACTGTCCGCCAGCCGTGTTGCCGGCCGCGACATGGGCCGCCTGTTGACGGACCGCCGTCGCGAGTTCTTGCGTGTCGTAGTCGGCACTGAGCCGTGCGTCGCTGGCGAGTTCCCCCGCCGCACCGAGCACGGCCGCGTCGGCAGCCGTTTGCAGTTCACGATGGGCGACCTTCAGCCACAGACTGTCAACGACGAGAGCCAGACAGCCCCCGACGACGAGGATGGCCAGTGCCATCGCGGGAACCAGGCTCCCTCGGCGGCCGAGCGAGCGAGACGATCGATGTTGTCGTCGCAACGCAATCACTGGAGAATCCTCAAGACAAAAGAACAGTTCGGGCAGTAGGAATCAGTCCGAGACACAGCCGTGACTGACAAGCTCAGTATCACCTCACGACGGCGACTCTGAGTCGACTAGCGACCTTCAGCGTTGGCGGCACCAGGACCATTCAGGCCGTTACCGACACCACCGTTACCGGAGGGGACGGAGTAGTAGCCATTCGCGCCAGCGTTGAATTCGAAGTCTGGAGCAGGCGCTGGACGACCATAGTCGCCATAGCCCCATCCGCCGTAGCCGCCACGACCATAGCCGTAGCCGCCCCAGTTGCCGTAACCATAGCCGTTGTTGCGGCGGTTGTAGTCGAGACGTTCGATGGCATAGAGGTCTTCCCGCTTGCCGTCGCGAAACATCTGTGTGCGGCGACCGGCTCCACTGTAGACCTCGGTCACGAACGCTTTGGCTTCTTCCTCAACTTCTGGTTCTTTCAGACCGAGGATTTCATCAAGCGTCGCACGATCAGCATCAGACAGGCTCACGAGACCATCGCCGGCCCCGTCGGGTGAGTAGACCAGGTGCAACTCGCCTTTATCCTTCACGAGCAGCAGGATGTTCGCCTGCTCCACGCTCACTTCCAGGCTCACTGCGGAGGTATCGCCCGAGGTGGAGACACCAGCGATCGGATTGCCATCGACTTCCAGTACCTTCACACCCTTGAGCAGGGTCATCGTGGTTCCGCCAGTGCGAGCCTGATCAGGCATGTGCGCCGGGGTGAAGTGAATGTCCACGTACCCACCTGGACGAACCAGTGGAGCGGGGAGTCGTAGTGTGATCGCCTTCATTCCAGGTGCGATGTCTGGTGCGGGGCCTTCCCCGGCAGGATACAGATCCTCGGTGCTGATCGGTTCAGCCGCCGTGATCTTGTTCTTGACACGTCGGCCAACGACCACGCGGTTCGAACGAATAATGTCGCGTGTCAGGACCGAAGCCCGGGCACGACCGGTGGCGATGTGCCCTTCGGTGATCAAGGTCCCAGGAGCAAGATCCGTCAGGGCCATGGGGATGTTTTCGATCCGTTCCTGAGGCACTTCGGCCTTCGCAAACAGAATCTTCTTGCCGAAGTACATGGCCACAAGCAGACCAATCGCGCCCAACATGAGCATGGTCAACAGTGCAGGTGATAGACGTCTCACGATTCAACTCCAGTAACTTTGCGGTTCCAACACGTGAACCAGGGTGGTGATGTTTCCGTGAAATTTGTGTTTCACGCTCAGTTGGGGTTGCTATTCCTTGGTCATCCGGGTGTGAGCGGTGATCGTCTGCCCTTCGAGGGAGTAACCGATCGCCCACAACAAATCCGGCGCGGCCGCCAGAGAGGGAACACTCACGGTGACGACGACATCGTCACCGGAATACTCTCCGAGCACCGCGTTGACATTCACATTCGAGGCCAGTCGGCCCGTCAGTGTGCGTTCGACTTCCTGTTGGACATCCGCTTCGCTCACCCCATGCAGCGTGGCGATGCGCGCTCCCGCTTGAGCCGCTTCTTCCAGTTCCCCCTGAGCGAGGAACAGGAACGAGAACTCAAACAGGCCGAGCAGCATGAACATCAGGATGGGCAACACCAGCACCAGTTCCATGGTGAGGATGCCGCGTCGCTGTTTCACTGATGGGCGCCTGTTTCGCATCATGACTTTGAACCGATCAATTTGACTTCGGCCAACGTGGGCCAGGTGGTCTTACTCCGGCTGAACAACCGCTGGGTTGTTCTGCGGAGCCTTCACATCCGTGGGCATCAGGGTCGGTGCCTTCCACAACAGCACGGCCCAGGTGGCGATGGCCACCGGAGTGGCAAACGCCATGAATCGTCGCTGCTGTTTTGCATCCACCGTTTCCGCCTTGGGCTTCTCGCCAGCGGGCGTCTTACCGGTGCCGACATATTTCTTCTTGGTGCCACGCACACCGCGCGTCACCAGGGAGTACAGGACCACCGTCACCGTTCCAACGAGCACCGCCAGAATGCTGACGAACAACACATACAACGTGAGGCGAAAAGCCGAGCCACACGCTCAGGGCTCCCATCAACTTCACATCCCCTGCTCCGCCGCTACCGACGAACCACAGAAGAAACAAAATGCCAAAGCCGACGGCAAATCCTAGGAAACCTGAGGCCAGGTGCTCCCAGCCGTACAGCACTGACATCACAATTTGAAACACCCAACCCAGCCCAAACATGGGCAGGGTCAGAAAGTTCGGAATCCGACGCGTACGGGTGTCCCAAACCGCAGCAGCAGCCGTGAAGATGCCAGCGGCAAGGATCAGAACAAGAGTCGCGGGATGAAGTTCCATCGTTACTGCAACATGTGTGGGGAACATGGGAGAACGGCACCTGCCCACGCAATGTGTGCATTTTGCCTATCCTATGTTGCAACCCTACCACACGTTTCCGAAAAGATGCGTGGAACCGAAACAGTCGTTCCAGATTTGCCGCGCGGAGGAACGAACGTAGCGACTGGAGTTCAGATTATGTTGGTTGGGAGAGGTCGCCTTTTGGCAACATGGAGCCAAATCGGTGGCCGGCTCACTCACAGAAACGCAACCCATTACTTCAGCCGCACTTGAACACGATCAGCCACCGTCACCCCCAGCGGGAGACACTCCAGTCCGGGCGGATCAATTCACCCTTAACCAGATGATTTAGCAGGAGTTGCGCCGCCGCTGGAGCTTGGAGCACGCCCCGGGTTCCGAGTCCATTCAAACATGCAATCTGGGGATACGTCGGATGTACCCCGATCGCGGGCCAAGTGTCCACCGTGGTGGGGCGAATCGCAGCATGGTGCTCGATCACCTCATGTTGCTCGGGCAGGATCGGAGCCAATCCGGCGAGAATCTCCTGGCGTCCGGCGGAGGTCGTCTGGAGATCGAGTCGTTCCCACTCATAGGTCGAGCCGGCCAAGCTCGTCCCATCTCCCAACGGACACAACCACTTACGATGATGCTGCGTTCCGTCCAAATCCAGCTGGGGATGCCGCAGTCGCAATATCTCGCCCTGACACGGACAAAACCGAACTCCATTCATCCACAGACTTTGTGCTCCCCACGCTCCGGTACAAAGGATCAACCACCGGGCGGAAAGGCCCAGCCGAGGTAGCTCGACACCTCCAGTGAGGGACAGGACGACATCGGCGTCGTCCACCTCCACTTGCCGGATGCACTCCTGCCGACAGAACTCCGCACGCGACCGCTCCAAGTAGACCGTAACATCCAGTCTGCCAGCAGGTTCCATCGTGAAACCACCATGACACGCGCCAATCGGGCCGGCTTTGCCTGACGGAACCGATTCGACATTAAGTCCGTCATACGCCCCGTTCCGACATTGCCGCTCGAACAATTCCCGCTCGTCAGCCGACTGAAACCAGCGCGCCGCCGGTCGAATTTGGAGCAACGGACACCCCAGTCGCTGCTCCAGTTGGCGATAAAACTCTTCAGCGACTGGCCACAGTTCCTGCCAATCGCCAGATCGTTTCAATCGCTTGCCGAGAATGGGCGTGATCAGGCCCGCCGCGACGCGGGAAGCAGCCTGAGAGTCTGTCCGATCCAGGATCATCACCGACAGCCCAGCATCCCTCATACGCCAGG
>JAGQQB010000509.1 GCA_020426425.1 Planctomycetaceae bacterium
TCACACTGACGCCAGCAACGAATGCGTTTGGCAGCGGAACCGTCGTCGTGGAAGCCAGGGACGCAGGTGGAAACACGGCGCAGGTCAGTCAAGACGTGACCATCACCCCGGTCAACGATGCTCCACAGGCGGCGGGCGAGAGCTTCTTTGTGCAGTCGGATCAAGTCCTCACAATCGGCGCTCCCGGGGGACTGCTCGCCAACGATGCGGACCCCGATTCGGGCGGATTGTTTGTGGTCAACGTGAGCGCGGCAAGTTTGGGCAGCCTGAGTTGGAGTCCTGACGGGAGTTTCACATACGACCCGGCGGGCGGACAGTCGGGCCGCGAAGTGATCACCTATCAGGTCAGTGACGGACAAACGTTGAGCAATGTTGTTTCGCTGACGATCGATGTACAACTCCCGGCAGCGGTGGTCACTCCAACGACGGAGAGTGACACGACGTCAGGGACGGATTCCACGACCTCGACCGACGGCGATGCGACAACGACTACTCAGGATGCTCCTTCCACAGATGCAGGCACGATGGGCGGGACGACAACCTCAGGTCCACCGGTAGGTAGTTCCGGACCAGGTGGAGACGGCCTCGTCGATGTGCTCGATGATGACACTGACGACGATCTGAACTATCTGGCGATGCTGAATCGTCCCTCCGGATTGGTGAGTGAGAGTCCCGAGAACGCCAGCAACGCGCCAGCATCCTTGTTTGAGAATTCGCCCGGCAACAACTCTTCCCGCGATACCGATGGCCAACGCCTCGATGCATTAGACGGGGACGGACAAGACTCGAACCGAATGGGCGGAATCGGCTATGTGATGGGGCGTTACGAACTGCCCCTACTTTCGGCACAACAGCTTCAGCACATGTTGCAGTCAGAATCGGTCTGGGAGCAACTGGACCAGGTGGAGCAGAGCATCGAATCGTCAGCGTCCACGAGCGACTTCTTTGTGAACACGACGACAGTCACCTTCTCCACCAGCATCACACTCGGGGCCGTGCTATGGACCCTGCGGGGAGGCATGTTGCTCACCACGATGGTGGCTCAGATGCCTGCCTGGAGGATTGTCGACCCGCTGGTGGTTCTGGAAAGCCTGGGTTCTGGCAGTGACAACGAGGATGACGAGTCGCTGCAATCCATGGTGGACCGAGGACACACGGCAAGTTCGGATGACTCCGCGCCGCAACGTACGCCTGACAGATCCCCCAAACTCCGAAGCTAAGTTTCGGAACAGACTTCCAATCCCCTCATTGGAATCGTGCCATGTTTCGTTTATCTGCTCGATCACAAATCGCCATTGGGCTGACCGGTATCGCCGTGTCCGCACTGGCGGCGGCGATCTTCCTCGACTTCACGCCCAATTGGGACCGCGCGAACCGCGAAGGACGCGCGCGGTTGGCCGAGACGCTGGCCTTCACCACCTCGGCATTTCTGAGTCGTGGCGATGCTGACAGCCTCAGCGGCCTGGTCGACGCCATGGTGCAGCGCAATCCCCATCTGGAGTCAGTCGGTGTCCGACACCTCGATGGAGAATTGCTGCTGGCGACCGCTCAACATGACACGTATTGGAAGGGGGCGCCCGACGGAACCTCGACAGAGCAATACATTCAGGTCCCCATCTTCGCTGGCGAACAGCGATTCGGACGCATTGAACTCGTCTTCCAGCCGACACGCGCCGCGGGCCTGCTCGGGCATTTCCTCAACGAGTGGACACTCGCGATGGGGTTCCTGTCGATCTCCTGCTTCGCCACATTCTCGTTCTATCTCGCTCGCATGCTCAAACAGTTGGATCCGTCCAAAGCGGTTCCTTCGCATGTCCGCTCAGCACTCGACAGTTTGACGGAAGGTCTGCTGGTGCTGGATCGGAACGAGCGCGTTGTACTGGCGAATCAGTCGTTCTCAACGATGCTCAACACACCCTCCGAGAAACTGATTGGCCGCAAGGCATCGGAATTTCCGTGGGAATTGGAGGAATCTGAGAATTGGATTCCCCCCTGGGTCCTTGCCCTGCAACAACAGCAACCATTGGCAAACGTCATGCTCCAGATGCGAGACGCTGATGGGGCGGTCCGAACGTTCATGGTCAACTGTTCCCCCGTGCTCGGGACCGATGGGCGCTATCGCGGAGTGCTCGCCAGCTTTGACGACGTCACCCAACTGGAACAAAAGAAGGTCGAACTGCACTCTGCGAAGGAGGCCGCAGAATCGGCGAACCGCGCAAAGAGCGAGTTCCTGGCCAACATGAGCCATGAAATACGCACTCCCATGACCGCCATTCTGGGATATGCAGACCTGCTGGGCGGCGACGAACATAATCCGCGCAACCGGGAGATCGCGACAGACGCGGTCCAGACGATTCGAAACAATGCCAATCACTTGCTGGCCGTCATCAATGACATTCTCGACATGTCAAAGATCGAAGCTGGGCAGTTGAAGGTCGAACTGATCGACACCGACGTGTTGCAAGTGACAAACGAGGTGGCAACGCTGCTAATGCCTCGGGCTCGTGGCAAAGGGATTGATTTCGATGTCTCTTTCGAATCTCCGATTCCGTCCAAGGTCAAGTCCGATCCAACCCGCTTGCGGCAGATTCT
>JAGQQB010000510.1 GCA_020426425.1 Planctomycetaceae bacterium
CGCTTTCCGGTCCGCAGATAGAACGGCACTCCGGCCCAGCGCCAGTTGTCGATGCGGGCTTCTAGCGCAACGAAGGTCTCTGTACGGGAATCTGGCGCGACGCGCTCTTCATCGACATATGCCCGCATCTTTTCGCCATTTACGGAACTCGCCGCGTACTGACCGGCCACGGCCCAATTGTCGACATCGCCCAGTTGCTGTGTGCTCAAGGCATGCAGCACCTTGAGCTTCTCATCGCGGATGTATTCCGCTTCAAACAAGGCGGGCGGTTCCATCGCCACCAGGCAGGCGAGTTGCAACACATGGTTCTGCAACACATCGCGGAGCGCTCCAGCCTGATCGTAGTAGCCGCCCCGCCCCCCTTCGATCCCCTGCGATTCCGCCACGGTGATCTGCACATGATCGACATGATGCCGATGAAACAGCGGTTCGAAGATGGCATTGCCAAAGCGGAACAACAGGATGTTCTGAACCGTCTCCTTCCCCAGGTAATGGTCGATCCGATAGATCTGCTCTTCGAGCAGGAGCGGATTGAGATCGTGGCTAAGTTGGTGGGCCGACGCGAGGTCGTGGCCAAATGGCTTTTCAATCACCACGCGAAGTTTCGACGCATCTTGCGGCGCGAGTCCCGCAGCCGAAAGATTCTGGATCGATGGCAGAAACAGTTCCGGCGCCGTCGCCAGATAAACGACGCGCTTGCCCCCCAGTTGACGTTCCTGCTCCAGAGCTTCAGCAGTCGCACGGAGCGTTGCAAAGTCCTCAGGTTGTTTCAGGTCGACCTGTACGTAGTGCAGCAGTTGCTGAAACCGATTCCAATCCTGCTCCCAGCCGGTCGTTCCCTTGTGATCAGCGAACTCCTCGCGCATTTCCGCCCGAAACTCGTCGTGCGACTTTGGACGCCGTGCCACCCCCAGGATCACCGACTTTGCGGACAGATACCCATTACGAAACAGTGAAAACAATGCCGGAATCAACTTGCGACTGGTCAAGTCGCCAGACGCACCGAAGATCATCACCGTGACTTCTTCGGGCGCATCGCTGCTACTGACGTGGGAGGCGGAGTGCAAAACCATGAATGCGAGCCTGTACTTTTTCCACTTGCGAATTGATGTTTCATTGGCGGTGCGGGACGCACCAGTGTCGCACGATTCTCCGAATCGTGCCGAGTCCAGTTCCAGCATCGTGTCGCACTCCAATCGTCGTCGGTCGAATTGGACTCAACCCGACTCGATGTGTCGGGTGACGTGCGGGCGATGTGAACCCAACCTGGCAAGACATCCACAGCGAGGAAATCTCCGCGCATGTGCCAAATCTTGTGATCCAGGCGGGCATTGTGAGTCGTTTCGCCGGGGAGTGCCACTGCAATTGTTTCGCCGCATGGACGCATCACTGGAGATTTGTGGATCACGACATACCTCGCATCGCGTGCGTATGCCTGCTGCAGGTCAACAAGTCTCTAACGCCGCTTGACGCAGTTGCACCACACCGGCAGACTGGCGGCAGCTTCCAATTCACCTCACGCTCACTCAACTTCCCATTCACGAGGTTCTCATGCGGTCGATGCCCCGGCTCGTTTCCCTGGCAGCGCTGTTCGTCTTGATCGCCGCTCTAGGCTCGACGTTCTTCCAGGTGATCGCCCCGTATCTACTGCCGCTGTTCCTCGCCGGAATGACGGCCGTCGTCTGTCAGCCGCTATACAAGTATTTCCTGGCCCGCACCGGCAACCGGCTCGGCTGGGCGGCGGGGATCACCACGTTCAGCATTATGGCGGCGATCCTCATTCCGCTGGTGACCGGCGTCCTCGTGGCGTCGCTGCAACTCTACACATTTGCACATTCCGTCTCCGACGACAGAGAGTGGCAGCGACTGCTCAGCAAGATGCGGACGAGTGCCGAGAGCGGTTCCACATCGGTATTCGAACGAGCAGTCGATTTCGGGAATCAATTCCTGCCGGCTGAGAAGCAACTCAAAGCAGAAGAAGTCGCTCAGCAACTCAAGAACCGCATTCGAGAATCGCTTAATCAGGTCGGCGATCGTTCGCTCGGCGTCGCGGGAACGACGGTCGGTGTCCTCGCTGGCGCGGCTGGCACGATCGCGCATTTTGCGATCGGTCTCGTCATCTTCGCACTAGCACTGTTCTATTTTTTGTGCGATGGAACGAATCTGTTGCGTGGTGCCCAGCAGCTCATCCCGATGCATGCTGAGTATCAACGTGAACTCCTGGAGGAGTTCGCCAAGGTGGTGCGGTCCGTCGTCGTCGCGACGTTTCTGGCCGCCATCGTCCAAGGGGTCGCCACCACCATCGGTCTGTGGTTTCTGGGGTTCGACCATCTGTTCGTGCTGTTCGTCCTCGCAACGCTATTCGCGCTGGTCCCACTGATTGGCACCTGGGTCGTCTGGATGCCGTGCGCCATCGCCCTGCTGCTCGATGGTCACATCGGCTCGGCCATTTTCCTGATGCTGTACGGATCCTTGTTCGTCGGGACGCTCGATAACATTGTGCGGGCGTATGTGCTCAACACCGATACCAAACTGCATCCTTTGCTGGCGTTTATCAGTGTGGTCGGCGGCTTGCAGGCGATGGGGCTGT
>JAGQQB010000511.1 GCA_020426425.1 Planctomycetaceae bacterium
CAGGCCGATGATGCCAAACACCTGACCACGAATTCGATGCAGTGGTCGGACTTGTTCATAAATCCACGGCCCGGCCCCGCGCTGGCAGCGCTGATTCAGGTAATGCACACCCCGCAGCAGCGAGAGCGTCATTCCGATCGCGGAGTCGGCAACTTCCTCGGTCCCGTAGTCGGGGACATTGGCGACGTCGATCCCACGCTCGCGCGCGGCAACTCGATCGACGTTATCGAACCCGACCCCGCACCGCACGATCAACTTGCAGCGCTGTAGGCGATCAATCGTTTTCCGCGTGAGCGAAATGAAGTGATACAGCATGATCGCCTCGGCCTGTTCGATCCGGCCA
This sequence comes from Planctomycetaceae bacterium, assembly GCA_020426425.1. Classification (GTDB taxonomy): domain Bacteria; phylum Planctomycetota; class Planctomycetia; order Planctomycetales; family Planctomycetaceae; genus JACKHO01. The sequence continues at coordinate 344 of JAGQQB010000511.1, forward strand.
ACAAGATCGTCTTCGCTGTATGCATTCAGGGCCGCCAGATCGGCAATGTCCCCCAGAATTCGCTGCTCATGTTCCAGCGGAGGGTTAATGAAATCGGTGATGACAACCTGAGGACGCGACATGCGAAAGTGCTACCGGGCCGGAACAGAGCGGACGATTGGAGGGCGAGAGTTCAATCGATTTGAGATCAGGATGAGTTGAGTGAAGTCGCGGCGCCACAGCTACGATGCATGAGGAACCGTCGCGTCCGCTGCCAGATTGTAGGTGTCCAGCAGAACATCTGCATGTTCAGTGGCCGCAGGGGGCAATGACTTGCGCAGGAACGATGCCGTTGCCATCATCCCCATCACAACAGCGATCACATCTTGGAGACAAACAGGTCGAGGTAGACCACCAGGATGATCAGTGTCAGCAGCAGGACCAGTCCCATCGTACTTGCGTAGCCAACCACCTTTTCATTCGGTCGTCGCCCCGTGATTCCTTCCCACAGCAAGAAGACCATGTGCCCCCCGTCGAGCACCGGAATTGGCAGGAAGTTCACGACCGCCAAATTTACGCTGATCAGCCCCAGGAACAACACGAACTGCGGCAGTCCCATGTCAGCGGTGCGATAAGCCGTCTTGGCGATCCCGATCGGGCCGCTGACCAGTTTGTAGGAAATATCCCCGGTTACCAGTCCTCGGAGAGTGAGGTACACCTGACGAATCGAGTTCGTGGTGTGATCCCATCCCATATGTATGGCGTCGCCAAGGTTTTTCGCGACGCGCACCGAAGACAGCACATCGAGTGACAATCCGCGTGTTGTCTGCAGATACCACGTCTTGGACTCACGCGGGGTGATCTCCTTCGTGGCCTTTTCATCGCCCCGTTCCGTGGTGAGTTTGACCACGCGTGTCCGGGCCGACTGCTGCAACATCCAATACGCGTAAGCCCAGTTCTTGTCGTTGATGTTGACCGCTTCCGTTTCTTCGGCAAGGCCATCGAGTTCCCCACCGGGGGCTCTGATGAACTCGATCTTTGTCAACTTGTCCCGCGCGGCGATCCCCAATTCTGCCGCCGGTCCATCAGGATCGACCGAAAATACCACCGGCACGATGTTGTACGCCAAACCAATGGACGGAATCGATAGCGGAGCCCCTTCGGAACCGGGCGGTTCGGCCCATGCGGAACGTTCTTCCGGAATCAACGTCACTTCGTGTGGAGTCGGTGGTCCGCCTTCCACTTCGCGGGTGTAAGTCACTTTGACTTCCTGCCCCGCCTTGGAGCTGAAGTATTCGGTCAGCGTGAATGGGTCAAGATCCCCTTCGACATCGAGATCGTCGATTTTGCTGATGTGATCATCTGCCCGGAGTCCTGCTTGTTCGGCGGGCCCCCCTTTTTGTATGGCCGCGACCAACCCCATCGACACCTTGAATCCCAGTTCCAGTCCTGGTTCAGCTGGCAGCAGGAGTTCCTCCTCGCTCCCCTGGCGATCGATTCTCAACTCGACCGAATCCGCCGCATGCCGTGAGAGCTCAGCGACGAACTCTGAGTACGTCGCCACAGGAACATCGTTCACCGCCAGAATGCGGTCCTTACTCTGGAATTCCACGCGCGAAGCCGCCGTTCCCGGACTTGCAATTGGGAACTTCTCCGGGTCGGGCGAATCCAGAACATTTAGGCTCAGCCCATAGCCGACGCCGATCTTGCGAGTCGAGTCCATCTCCGGAACGACAGTGACCGTCCGCTCCTGACCATCGGGATCACGCAACTGGATCGTCAGCGGCCCCTGGGACAGCGCTGTGGCAACCATCACATCGGAGAAGTCGTGGATCTCGCGGCCATTGATATCGAGAATCTCATCGCCCGTTCGGATGCCGTACTGCCATGCGGGCATGCCGACGGCCACGTAGCCAACCACGCGTTCGGGCACCTCCACTCCCCAACGAAACGCCAGCATGAAGAACATCAAACCGGTGATGATGTTCATGATCACGCCCGCCGAGATGATCGCCATCCGTTGCGGGACGTTCTTGGCGGTGTATGAGCGAGGATCGGCGGCGATTTCCTCGTCGGTCATTTCGCCGGGGTCCATGTCATCCTGACCACGCATCTTCACGTAGCCCCCGAGCGGAAACAGACTCAACGCGTAAACGGTATCGCCCCACTTTCGGGAGACGACATAGGGGCCGAATCCAATGCTGAAACACTCCACGTAAACGCCGCACCACTTCGCGACCAAGAAGTGCCCCAATTCGTGGAA
>JAGQQB010000512.1 GCA_020426425.1 Planctomycetaceae bacterium
GTCGATGAAGTCCAGCAGCGTCATCTCCGGCTGACCCGACTTCGGATTGAGTTGCCGATTGAACGAATACGCCGCGAGTGAAAGCTTGAAATACGGTCGACCAGTGCGAATGACCGGCTCGGCGGCCAGTAGAGGCGAGGCAGACAACAGCGACGACGCAGCCATACCGGCAGCAGCGCTTCCCAGAAATTGACGTCGAGACAGCATGGGTACACTCACGGCGGTATAGAACGGCAGGGTACAAACGAAATCAGGTCCAGCATCATCAAGATACCGGACCTGGAGAGTGTGAGCGAGGGTGGAGAGCGGAGAGCTGGTGGTTGAGAGTCCAGAGCTGAGTGCGGTCTAGGGACGAGGGTCTAGGGACTAGAAAAGCGGTCAGCGAGTGGCGAACTCAAGGTCGCCAGCTCCTGGCTCCTAACTCCCAACTCCTAGCTCCTCGGCGGCTCCGCCGCTACTCTGCCAGCCGTCGATGTTCCACCTGCTGGAACGTTTGCCGGGCGGCGGCGAGTTTTTGGTAGAAGGTGCTGGGTTGATGGTAGCCATCAATGCGGCCGATCAGGTCGGCCTGCGGACTGAGGATGATGGTACAGGGCAGCCCTTTGACTTCGAGGATCTGCGTGACCTTCTCGTCCTTGTCCGCATCGAGGTGGACGGGGATGAAAGTTTTGTTGATGTATTCGGCCAGTTCCGGATGCGTGAGCGTCTGACTTTCGAGTTTCTTGCAGTAACCGCACCAGTCGGCTCCGAAGACGAGCAGCATCGGTTTGTTCTGCGTCTGCGAGAGTTTATGAGCGGCAAAGATGTCCTTCTGCCAGGCGATGGTCGCCTTCTCTTCCTTCTTGCCAAAGCCGAATGGAGGGGCGGCCGAGACGGCAGCCGCACACACCAGGCCCAATACAAGTCCCGCACCCAAGCTGGTTCGCCGCCGCATGAAGTCCATCCCTGCTGATAGTGATTGAAGGCCGCGCAATCGCTCAGCCGGGGCTCAAACCGGCCGCATATCTGTCAGCATCGGACGTTGGGGGCGGGGAAATTGAGGAAAATACCGACGTGTGAAAGAATTCTCTCAACTCCTGTTGGAGACGAGACCGGAGGCCTGTGGATGGACGCTTACTGCGCGACCAGCCAAGCAGGTAAGCTGCTGTGACCATCACGCCATGACTCCGATGCTGACAGCATCGGGTACGATTAACGCAGTCTCGCGCCACCCGAATCTCGCGTGATCATACAACCGTCGTCGGATGGTTGGCCTACGGCGCTGCTTCATCTTCAGCAGAAGCCGCGTCACCCCCATGGACAGCGACATCGGCACGGACCGATTTGTCGTTGAACAACACGGCGAACAGCACCATGACGATCGCGGCAAACGCGGCGGGCTTGAGCCAGAGCGGTTTCCACTCGATCGCTCGCAGTTCGGCGAGGCGGGCTTCAGCCTTCTTGGTTTGCAGCGCTTCGATCTCTGCTGCCGCACCACCTGCGGCTTCCAGCGCCTTAATCTCATCCGCCAGCGCGCTGACTTGCTTCCCCTTCGCCTTGGATTCCGCCGTTGTGTGCTGACCTTCAATCATCCCTGCGGTTTGGGCACCGATGAGCATTCCGAGTCCCAGGGTGAGCATCACAAGCAGACCCTGAGCCTGTGCGCGAACCGGCTTGGGGGCCTTCTGATCAGTGTAGATCTGACCGGTCACAAAGAAGAAGTCGTAGCAGATGCCGTGGACGACCACGGCGGCCACGATCATCGCCGCATTCTCAATCGGCGCTCCGAAGCCAAACAGGGTGTAGCGAATGGTCCAGGTGAGCATACCGACCAAGAGCATCCACTTCACGCCAAGTCGGGCAAAGAAGAACGGCATCACGAGCATGAAGAAGATTTCCGACATCTGCCCGTAGGACATCGTCTGCCCGATGGGGAGCCCCGCCATTTCGACCACGCGGCTGGCAATCTGATAGTAGAACGCGAGGGGGATGCAGATCAGCAACGAAGAGACAATAAAAACCAGATACGACTTGTCTTTGAGCAACCCGAACGCGTCGACACCGAACAGCTGTCCGAGCGATGGAGCCTCTTTGTTCTCCGGAGGCGTGTGCGGCAGCATGAAGCTGAAAACGCCCAACAGCGCGGCGGCGCCGGAGGTCAAGTAGAACATGTTGATGGTCGTTTCATACTTCAGCGCCGTGAGCATGAGTCCGGCGGCAATCCAGCCGATGGTGCCTGACACGCGGATGTAAGGGAACTGCTTTTCCGGATCGGTCATGTTTCGCATCGCGACGGTATTCGTGAGTGCGAGCGTGGGGTAGTACGTGAGCATGTAGCCAAAGAAGATCCAGTTGATCGCACTCGGTGCTGGCGATGCGGTTTGCATCAGCGTGGTCGCGAAGTACATCAACACCGCCCCGAGTAGGTGCATTGCTCCCAGGACCCATTGTGCCGGGAGAAACCGGTCGGCCACCATGCCGACAAACAGGGGCGTGATAATCCCGGCAATCGGCCCGACGGAATACGTCCAGGCAAAGTCCCCCGAGCCGAAACCAATCGTTCCCAGGTAATTGGGTGCTGTTACGTACCACGCCCCCCAGAT
>JAGQQB010000513.1 GCA_020426425.1 Planctomycetaceae bacterium
TGAAGAGAATGGCGAATTCGCTGGTGGCCGCCAGGAGTGCCGCTGCACGTGCTGTCGGTTCATCAAACCACTCGCGCGCGAGTCCATAGACGGCCCCGACGAGTGCGAGTCCCAACGCGACACTCAACCACAATGGTGCTTGTTCGGCCCCTGAACTGCCGATCAACGACCATTCCAAAAAATCGGGAAATAGTGGCGGGGCGTACAGATGCTCGTCTGGATAACGATGGTCCAGATGGGTTGCGAAGAAGCCGGATGCGTAGACTCCTTCGTCGAAATGTTCAACTTGCATGCGGTCTGACAGCAGTCCGCGCGCGGTCGCTCCAATCACCAACAGGATCAGGCAGCTGAGCAGCGTGTTGCGGGCGGAGAACATGCGACGGAGGAGAGCAGGAAGAAGTCCGGAGGGAAAGTCTCAGGAAAGTATTTCAGCAGAAAACGCGTTTTGAGGGGAATTCGAGTTTCCAGAACAACGAAGGGCTTTCCCCACCTCACCTCTTCGCAGTATAGTTGGACAGCGAAGACAGGATTCCTCACCAACGGTCGGTCAACTGTTCGATTTGAGTGCGAATCAACAGGACCGGCTGTCAGCGATATCAAGGCAGTCACATGAGTGCGACGAGTCAAGCACCGGCTCAACAACAGCGGTTTCATCCTGATGCATACCGCTTTGTGTTCGAAGCACTGCATTTCACCCAGCAGCGTCTTGATCGGCTGCCCGGCAACGACCACGATGAGGAAGAAGCTCACATCACCGGTCAGGAATTGGTGCGCGGCGCACGTGATTTGGCGCTGCAACGCTATGGTTTGTTGGCCCGTACGGTGTTTCTGCACTGGGGCGTGAAGAGCACCGCCGATTTTGGTCGCATCGTGTTCGAACTCATCGAACGGGGCGAAATGCGCAAGACGGAGCGGGATCAACTCAGCGATTTCGTCAATGTGTACGACTTTGACGACGCGCTGCAGCATGACTATCAGATCGATACGTCGTCGGCTTTTAAAGCGAGTGCGTGACGTACCCGACGCTGCTAGCGTCGGATTGCTGGAGCGGCTTGTACGGACCCGCTAGATCCCTTTGTGCACCGCAGGAAGCCTTGGATCGCGGGAGCGATCTACGACTATCGCCCATACCAAGCGATGAGTCGCGGGATTCCTTTCATTGCCGCCAGCGTGCGAATGCGATTGCGGAATGTCCAAGTTCCCAATGCTGGCGAATAGCCATGATGGTGATCGGCGATGGTGATCGCCTCCAGGACATCTTTGGTTCCCACGGCGGCGCGTCCCTCCTGAGCCGCCAGCCAACGGGCGATCCACAACACAACCGGGACGACCAGTGCCAAACTGTGCAGCCCAGGGATGAAGGGCTCGCCGTAGTATGCCGCGCCGCAAAAGTGCAGTGCCTGCACCTTGACGCGGAGATATCGCGTCAACATTTCATCTGCCGCCACAGGTAACACGCCGATCGGGTTTTCCAGACTGGCGAAAGGAACTGATTGCAGACGCGCTTGCAGTGCCGGGGTATTGCCTCGGCCTCGTGCCAGTGCCCACCCGGCCCAGAGCATCGACCATCGCGAACCCCAAGTGATTTGCGTGGAGTAGGTATCCTTGCGCGCATACTGTCCGGCGAGTAGCCGAAACTGCGTACCGACGATTCCACGCGGCGGCTGCGGTGCGGCGGAATCACATGATTCTGTCGCAACAGCATCGAGCATGAGTTGCAATAGCTCAACAAACTGCTTGCCGGCAAACGATTCGATCTTGGCGGCGGTCAGTAGATCGGTCAGCTGCACCGCTTGCAACAGTTTCGCAATGACGGAGTGGTCCTCCTGAGCCAGGATCGTGTCGAACGCATCGACGAGTTGCAGCACTTGCTCCCAAGTGAGGGGTTGTTTGTCGGTGAGCTTGGGGGGCGTTGTTGCTCTTGCGCCTTCAGGCACGACAAGTCGCGCCAGTCGCTGCAGCTCGCTCCGCTGCTCGACGACCGGCGTCCCCAGATTCTCGACGACCGAAGGACAACTGAAGCGGAGTCCCACGGCGAGATAGTCGCCGGCAGGATGAAACGCATAAGGGTAGATGCGGCAGGCGAGTGGCTTGGCTGGCTCGCCAAACTTGCCGTGGATCTTGCAGAGCCCGCGTTCATCGAGGAAGACGCAACTGCCATCGGGCTGATGCGCCAGTCGCCACCACTTGCGACCCGGCAGATGACCCATCTCAACAAACAGCGGTTGGTCAGCCGGGATGCCGTCCGCTTCCGTCCAACCCTGATCGATGATCCGCTGTCGCTCTTCGGCGGTAATGTAGATGCCATGCTGCTTGCAACAGCCGCCACAAGTGTGGCAACTCCAGTTCTGCAGCTGTGGCAATTCGAGCGGGAGCGATTTCGACATATGGGAGGGGCGGGATTTGGTTGTGGTGGGTGAGGAGGTTGGGGTGTTGAAATCCGAAATCCGAAGCACGAAATTCGAAACAGATTCGAAATCAGAAGGACCAAAACGTAGCGGGTTTGTCGCTCCGCGTCTTCAATTGGAACCGTACGCCGCAAGTGCGAAGCGGAGCTTCGCGGCGAGTCC
>JAGQQB010000514.1 GCA_020426425.1 Planctomycetaceae bacterium
CCAGGTGATCGGCTCGACGAACCGACTCGGCGAACATGCGGCCGATCGTCCGGTCCACTTCCAGGAAGTCTTCGCCACGCTCTACAAGACGCAAGGCATCAACGTCGACCACGTCACACTCCCCGACCTGCAAGGTCGCCCGCGATTCCTGGTCGACCAGAACACCTACGCTCCCATGCCAGAGTTGGTGTAGTTGAACAGCGCCACATTTGGGCATAAGTGCTCCGAATTCGTAACCCGAAGCGTTAGCGAGGGATTTGCTTCAACGTGTCCCCTCGCTGACGCTTCGGGTTGTTCCGCGGATGGAACATGGCGCTGTCCAAGTAGGACGCGATTGGGCGCGTGGACATTCAATCGGTCGTCAACTGGGTCGATTCTGGCGAGCCGATGGCCGTCAGGCCCCGGATGACGTCGGTTGAGTGCCAATCCATCCGGGCGCTGACGCACTCCGGCTCGCCTGCCCTGCAGGAGTGTCTGGAAGCTCCACCGGATTTCACGCAAATCGACCATCCCATCGACTTGGGATCGCCTCTCCTGACTCGGCTGGGCTACAATTCCGCACCATGACCGAGCCAGCCCCTTCCGATGATGCCGAACTTCGTCCGTTGTCGATGAGCAAGGATCAGTTACTGCAATCATCGGCGGAATATGCGCCGGCGGTTCCCAGTCCCATCGTTCCGAGTGATGACCTCCTCCCCGAAGGGGATGTCGTTGTCGTCAATGATCGGCCACGGCCCGACACACGGTCCCCAGGACAACGCTGGCTCGACTCCCTCCGCATCTACCCAGGTCCTGGAATGCTCGAGTCATTCGGCTGGATCGGGGCGTTCTTCGTCGTCCAGATCGTCGGCGCCCTTTTCGTGCTCATCGGGATGGCGGTCGCGTTCGGTGCACGGAATCCTAAGCAGTTCGAGTCGCTGATTTCCGATCACAGCGATATCTTCCTCGGCCTGACGATGCTGATCACGTACCTGGTGCTCATCCCGCTCGGCATCTTGCGACAACGGCCAGCGGTCAGCCTCAAGCTCAATTTCTCAGCCCCTACGCTTGCACAGTTTCTGCTCGCACTCAGCCTCGTCATGCCGCTCGGAAATCTGGCCGACCTGCTGTTTCAATCGAGCGAACAATTGCTTGAAACGCTCATGGGAGCCGAACTCGCCGCACTTCGCGAAGGGACCGATGTCAACAACGCGCTCGCCCAACTCAAAGATGCCCCGCTGTGGGTCCTCGTTCTAGTTGTCGCCGTGACCCCAGCCATCGGTGAAGAGTTCCTGTTTCGCGGCCTGATTGGACGCGGCCTCATCAACCGCTACGGGCTTGCCTTCGGCATCACGGTGACCTCGATCTTGTTCGCTTGCGTGCATCTCTACCCGCCGCATGTGATCGCGATTCTGCCCGTCGGCTTCGTAATCCATCTCGTCTACCTCAACACGCGCTCCTACTGGATGCCGATGCTGTTCCACTTCGTGAACAACACCCTCGCGGTGATCTCACTGAAGTACGGACTCGTCGAAGAGGCCCAGGAGGCTGGGGTCACAAGTGAGTCGATTCTGTTCGCCGGAATCGGCACCGCCTATGTCGCCCTCGGATTGTGGGGTCTGTACCTCATTCGGACTCGCTACTTCGAAGTGGGCGACAAATCACGCGAGTTGACCGACGACAATCATTACGCGGAACAGTCCGCCGCCGCTGGCACCGCCATCCCAATCCTCGGCGCCGAAGCCCCGCCCCCCAAGCTCCCCATCGAACGCCGCGCCCCGGTCGCCGTCGGCATCGCGATCCTCGCCACCCTCGTGCTCATCGCCCAGGGCGCGCTGCTGTGGCAGACGTTCTCGTAGGGAGTAAGCGGTGGGGAGTGGGTACGAGTCCTTGTCAGTGTCGCACGATTCTCCGAATCGTGCCGAGTCCCTCCGTGGTGACGAGCCGCAAGTGCCAGTTCGTCGATCAGATTGGACTCAACCCGGCTCGGAGAGTCGGGCGACACTGAGCCAGACTAAACACCGATCCGGAACTCGTACGAACGTTGTCACTCCGCCAGTACAAAGCCCCGAAGCGGCGATGGGTACGATCCCTCAGACGGGGGATCACACACCGGTGGCTCGTCCGCGATCGTCAGCGCCACGTGTCGCCATCGATCGGCCCCCACGCCGCGCAAATCACCGGCAACGGCAAACAACTCCGCCGCTCGTCGAGCATGTCGCGTCGCCCCGATTGCGTTCCCTTCCAGGCACTTCACCCCAGCCGCCGCCAGTTTGATCAGCCCTTTCACGAAGTCGGCCTCCGCTCCCTTACGCCCCAAACGAAGCCACACCGCCTCCCAGGCCTCGTGAGCTTCCCAGTAGTAGCCAGCAGCAAAGAGTCGGCGTCCCGCGTGATACGCACAGCACTCGCGCCAGTCGCCCGCAGTCCAATCGTCCGGCGACGCCTGACCGAACGCATGCCCTCGTTCATCTGAGACAGGATGCGGCGACCGACCTGGCACATAGGTGTACGGCGGCAAAGCGAACTCGTCCGACATCATGCCCCCGTCGCCGCTGCATTGCTCGCGCCCCCCGCCGTTGCCCGGGC
>JAGQQB010000515.1 GCA_020426425.1 Planctomycetaceae bacterium
TGGCTCCTGATGCCGGTAACGTCCACAGACGGCACGGAATCGGGAGCCTCAGACGCAGTAGAGCCCTCCAGAGTCCCCCTCCGCTGGCTGCTCGCCTGCCAGTTGATCGTATGTGCCGGAACGGCGCTACGGATTGATGGCTTCGACTTCTCGGCATTCGCGCAGTGACATCGCGTTGAGCCGTTCGTCAACGGCTCAACGTTCAACGTCTCACCTGATGCGACTGCAGGTTGGTGACGAAGCAATCGCCCAACGACATCACCCTCCCGCGGCCCGGCCGACACCTGAAGGGGCGAATCGAATGCGCGAGATCCGGAGAGGGCATCGCAGCGTCGAACGCTCAGCTTTGACCCTGGCGTCTGTGCGGTTTAAGCTGAACTCTTCGTCAGCGATCAGCGTCCGGCTTGGAGCAGGTTCGTGATTTCCTGTTGGCGAGCAATCGAAGTCGAATCAGTGTTTGTGGAGTGGCAGCAGCATGCCAATGTATGAATACCGTTGTCAGTCGTGCGGCACCGAGTTCGAAGAACTGGTCAGGGCGGGTGAGACGCCGCCTTGTCCCAAGTGCGCGGGAAAGAAGCTTGAAAAGCTGATGAGCGCATCGGCGGGACATACGGGAGGATCGTTGCCCATCACTGGTCCTGGTTGCCCACCGAGCGATGCCCCGCCGTGCGGGACAGGATGCTGTCGTTTGCCACGGTAGGCTGCTTATGTTTCATCTGGTAGCTCAAGGAGCGGCACCGCGTCAGCGCTGGCGACAGCAGCTGGAACCGGGCAAGTCGTACCATCTGGGACGGTCGGTCGACTGCGAACTGCCGGTCCCGTGGGAACTCGCGCTCTCGCGGCGGCACTGTCAGTTGCGGTTGGTGAACGATTCGCTGGAAGTGCGCCGCCTGCCCCGCGCGACGAACTCCGTCTACTTCCAAGGGGAAGATGCCCAGCAGTGCGAAGTGCATCCCGGCCAGCAATTCGTGATTGGTCAGACGGCGTTCCTGCTCCAGGAGTCCTCTGCAGACACACCATCCCCCACCGATCAGCCCTTTCAGGAGTTCTCCTTCTCGCCACAGGAGTTGCGTCAGGTTCGCTTTGAAGATGCCGACCGAAGGATGGAAGTGCTCGCTCGTCTGCCCACGGTGATTGGTGAAGTGCGTAGCCGCGAGGAGATGGCGACGCAACTGCTGAATCTCATCCTGGCAGGCATTCGGCATGCCGAGGCGGCCGCGATTGTGGTGCGTGATGCAGCCGGGCATGTCTCGACTGTGCGCTGGGATCGCCGGATGGAAACCGACGGCAGCGTCCGCCCCAGTGCCCGCCTCGTGCGTGATGCGATCACCCAGAAGAAGTCAATCCTGCACGTCTGGGAAGCGGCCCGGGCCGCAGTTCCTGAGCAAGGCTATACCGCGTCTGCCGAGTTTGATTGGGCGTTTTGCACACCGGTTCGCACCGGTCCCGACGAGGGCTGGGGCATTTATGTTGCCGGCAAACTCGACCATCCTTGGACCGGCCCTAAGGGGAACACGAGTCTGCAGGCGGACGTCCGGTTCACCGAGATCCTCGCCGAGATCATGTCGACGGTGGAACGACAGAACTCAATGGAAGGTCAGCTTTCCGTCTTGCGGCAGTTTCTCTCGCCGCCCATCCTCGCCGCACTCGAAAGCACGGCGGGCGAGGAGGGGGTCAACTCCGCGCTGCTAGAACCGCGCGAATGCGATGTGACTGTACTGTTTTGCGACTTGCGGGGATTCAGTCAACGGGCAGAGGAATCGGCACATGATCTGAAAGGACTGCTGGGCCGCGTAAGTGCCGCGCTGCAAGTGATGACAACGCAAATCCTCAAGTTCGGCGGGGTCACCGGGGATTTCCTCGGCGATGCCGTGCTCGGCTTCTGGGGTTGGCCGTTCTCGTCGGAAGACTCTCCACTCCGCGCATGTCGCGCGGCCTTGGCGATTCGTGCAGCGTTTGCCGAGATTCAGGCCGATCCAAAGCATCCCTTGCATGACTTTCAGATGGGAATTGGCGTCGCGCATGGGCGCGCCGTCGCTGGCAAGATTGGGACCCGCGACCGGGTCACCGTGACCGTCTTTGGGCCCGTCGTGAATTTGGCGAGCCGTCTGGAGAATCTCACGCGGCGGCTGCATGCGGGCATTCTGCTGGATGAAACGACTGCGGGTATTGTCCGGGACCGATTCGCTCCACAGGAGGCAAGGTTTCGACAACTGGGCACCGTACTCCCCTACGGACTCGAATCGCCGCTGGTCGTGACCGAACTGCTGCCGCCGTACGATCAGTACTGTGAACTGAGCGATCACGATCTCGAGAAATACGAGGAAGGGGTCCGCGAGTTTACCGCTGGCAATTGGGAATCGGCATATCAGTGCTTGCACAGCATGCCATCTACCGATCGCGCCCACGACTTCCTGCTTGGACTGATCACACAACACAGCCGCCGTGCGCCGACCGGATGGCAGGGTGTGATTGAAATGCTGGGCAAGTAGAGGCGACAATCATGTGAGCGTTGGTCATGTGTGCATGGGGATATCCTGAGATTGCCCCTTCGCCTGCA
>JAGQQB010000516.1 GCA_020426425.1 Planctomycetaceae bacterium
CGGCGTGTGCGGAGCTGGATACGCCAGATACAACAGCAGCGGTTCCTCAAGTCCGGCATGTTGCTCGATGACGTCGATCGCTTCGTTCGTGAACCGCGGCAGGACATTGTCCAGTTTGAGATCCGGCGCGATCCCCCCTGCCCGCCAGAAGGCTCCTTGAATGGGTGACCAGCCGTCGGAGTTGTTCGCCTCAATCTGATCGGTCGGCAGCTGCACCGCACGATCATTCCGAATATAGAAATACGGCGGAATGTCGGTCGACGCGCGAATGCCAAAGTAACTGTCGAAGCCCCGATCAACCGGTCCCCCCGGCAACGGCTGATCGTAGCCCTGCTCGTCAAAGCCAACATGCCACTTCCCCACCATCGCCGTCCGGTAGCCCTGCGACTTTGCCAGCGAAGCAATCGTCATCTGCCCCGGCTCAATCAATGCATGTTTGTTCCAGCGGCCCACGTCGGTCCGAAAAGGATACCGGCCAGTGAGCAACCCGTACCGCGACATATGACACAGCGGCCCCGGCGCATGTGCATCGGTAAACCGCATCCCATCCCGGGCGAGGGAGTTGATGTGCGGCGTCGCGATCTTCGACTCCGGATTGAAGCAACCAGGATCGCCGTATCCCATGTCGTCCACCAGGATGATGACCACATGCGGCGCCGCCTCGGCTGACGCTGGACCAAAACAGTCGCACGCAAGCGACAGCAACACAAACGATGAGCATAACAGCCATTGACGATTCACGAGATCACCTCAGCGAGAACTGGGAAACAATGTGCGGTGAGTATAGATGCACGGCATGGCGATGTCGTGCGGAGTCGAGATTGCCGTGCTGGCCCCGAATGCATTCTGCTGAATTAGCCAGGATGATTCATCTGCAAGCGGTATGCAGGAACTTCACAAGCCAATGGACTTCCAACTTCCCCTGGCCCGCATCCTGTCAATCCTGTTCGTCCTGTCCGACTTCTTCAGATCTCCTGCTGGTCGATCAACGTGCATTTCCCAAACATGTTCGAGACGCATCACCAGCGCGTATGTTCGTACGTCGTGACTCCTCTCAGGTTACGATTGCTCGGCAGAAACGACGACCAGTTCGCGTCGCCCGGCTCCGCTACGATAGACTGTCGGTCGACAATCCCATCTCGCTGTCAATGAGCATTCGGATCGCACCTGACCATGTCCGATCAATGCCCACTCATGCCGCATCACATCGAACCTGGAGAAAAGCCCCATGCCCCAGATCTCTCGCAAATCCACTCTGCTGGCACTGTTGTCACAGTTCTCGTACCTGCTCATGCCAACACTCGCTGTTGCCCAGGGATACGGTGGGGCGGGCGGTTATGGCGGTGGTGCATCAGGCGAAGGCAACAGTGCCGCCCATTGGAATCCTCAACTGATGCGACCAGCAAACTACACCAGCTACAACGACACACCAGTGTTCTCCAAGGAAGCGGCACATCAGATGACCTACAGCGGGACTGCTGAAGTTCGTGTCGTTCCCGAAGAGATCCGTCTGGTGATGGCCGTCACCAGTGAAGGCGCAAGCGGCTCGGAGTGTCGACAGCTTTCCCAGGAAAAGATCACCGCCGTCAAGCAGGCCTGGGCGAAACTCGGGATCGCCGAACAGGAGATCGTGGTCGACTTCATCTCCGTCCTCCCCAGATACGAATGGCTCGCCCAGGAGAATGGAGCCCGAGGATCGTATATCCAACAACTGGCGGGCTATCGTCTGCAGGAGAATCTGCATATTTCCGTAGCCAACGAAGAGGCGGCGATGCAGGCGATCTACGCCGCCATGAATGTAGGTGTGAGTGATGTCGTCACCTTTGACTACTGGAGTTCTCAGCTCGGAGCACAGCTCAAAGTGGCCCGACAACAGGCGCTGAAAGCGGCCCAGGAGAAAGCGGAACTGCTGCTCACCGCGTTCGACAAGCCACCAGCACTCATCAACGTTTCCGAGGAATCGGGCACTTTCTTCCCACATCAACTGTACACAACATATGAGAACATCCTGGAGCAAGATGGCCACGATCGTGGCAACAACACCGCCTGGATCAAAGCCTATCGCCCCAAGATGACATTCCTCGATGGCCTGAAATCCCAGTCCGATGTCCGGCCGGCGAAGGCGCTGCTTACGCCTGAGATCATCGTCGTTTCCACGGTCACGCTGACGTACAACTCGCCCGCAGCGGACCAGGAGTGAACCAAGACCGGGAGCGTTCTGTCCAAGGAGCCAGACCCCGGTCCCTTGCGGTTACGGGCGACCGATTGAGGCAATGGTGGTCACCTCCTGCGATCGCGGAGGCGGTGCCCTCGACTGGACGCCGACGACGCTGGAAGCTTGGGTACGAACATCATCTGCCAGCCGCACCATCGACCGATCCATCAAGCTGGAATTCCCCCGAATCGTGTGGTATGGTCCGCCCACCTGCGAGGTCAGGCTCACCGCCCCGCCTCAAAGCCACCAAGCCGAAGTGGCGGAATCGGCAGACGCGCTGGATTCAAAATCCAGTGTCCGTAAAGGACGTGTGGGTTCGAGTCCCACCTTCGGTAGGTT
>JAGQQB010000517.1 GCA_020426425.1 Planctomycetaceae bacterium
CGTCTGGTACGGCTGCAGATCGATGCAGATCAGCTTTGGCCCGCCGAGAGCAGTTTGCTCTCGCGTTGCGAACTTTCGCTGATTCTCGCAAAACTTCTGCCACTGCGCCATGACGCCCGTCTCACCCTTTGGTCCACCGTAGTACGGACGACCCTGGTACATCCAGCTTTCGTTGTCACTGACCAGCACGGCCCCCGCGAACTTCCGCCGGGAATACTTCGCGTTTGCCATCTGCAGCGGCAACGAACAGTCTGTTCCACCGCCTCCATAATTTGCCAGTCGTTCAGACAGGCTCAGAATCGAATCGGACGGATCGACCCGGACGTTAAACGCCTGGGTATCGAACGGAATCACAACGCTGTCCGGGTTACGACGCAGGATGGCAGCTGCCACGAGGGCGGCAACATCCACACACCGCATTTTCGATGTCGCTCCTCGACCACGGCATCCCGTGATCGGGGATTGCATCGATCCGGAAACGTCCAGACCAATCACGACTGGTGCTGGCAACTCCGGCACGTTTCCACAGGCGATCTCGGCGGCCTTGTGCAGGCTCGCCCTGATCTCATGCGGAATCTCATCCGAGACGTTCAGGTACGCAGCAAAGTACTGGTATGGGAACTGTCGCGACCGCCGGATTTCATTTTCATCAGCCAGTCGCGCAGCCACATAACCTGCCATTGCCGAGTCCTGAAAAACACCGTGACGCTGGAGTGTATTCAGATTCATCCGCAGCGCCTGCGGTCCCATCGACTTGGCGATGGCCGTCCACACCTGCGGTCCCCTTGCCGTATCGGCCAAGAGATCCCAGCGGGCATGCACTGCCGGACGATCCTCGCTGCCTTCCAGCAACGCAACCTGCCGCTCGGCTGTTTCCGCAGAGCGGAACTCGATCAGCAGGCGGACCTGTTCTGGCAGATCGATCTCGGTTGCCGGCGCCCACTTGGACTGCTCCTTATCTGTCAGCCAGCCGAACAGGGCACGCCGGTTGTTGTCTTGCGGTGTCGGCCGAGCCATCCGCAGGATATCCCGCAGGGACGGATCGTGACCGATTGAGGCGGACAACAACTTCTCCGGCGAAGCGGAGTTCAACCATCGCTGAAACGCCCGCTGCAGTGAGCTGGACAAGGACTTCTTGCCGAACTGACCGGAACGGATCATCTGGAACAGTGTCCGCAACACGCGTCCGTTGTCGATCACGCGATCGAAAACCTGATGGAACAGGATCGGATCACGCGCAGCCAGCGTTGCGGTCAGCGCAGACGGCATATCCTTCAGGCACGCCCGCTCACGCGAGTAGACAGCCAGCCGAGCCAGGTAGTCGTTGTCGTCCACCAGGTCAATCAGGGTCTTCAGCGTGTTGAGCTGTGTTTCGGCACTTGCGTAGAACGTCCCATTGAAACAGCCGGTTGCGGCCAACTGGGCCAGCGCATGCTTTGGGTCCAGTGAATAAGCCGGTCCACCCGCTTCGTTGCGGACAGTCGCCCGCGGCATCAGTGACTTCAGACTCGAAAACAAAGACTTGTTGGCCATGATTCTGGCCTCCTCAATTAAAGGGCTCGACGAAGGGGTGGTCAGAGTTCAGGCCTTGCGGCCGTTCGGTGCTCTATGATTTTGAGCTACTGCTGACGCAGGCAGGGTTCGCACCTGCAACCTCCGAATTACATGGACTCCATACCGGCAGTCGAGCCAGATTCAATAACACAGTCTGAGACGACGTCGCCCCAATCTGTTCCCCTTCACTTTCCTGATTGATGGCCTCAATAGAACGACCCAACGAAGGGTGGTCAGAGTTGCCGGTCCGAGTGGGACTGGAAAGCTCCCGCTTTCAGTGGCTACCGCAAGGCCCAAACCCAGGACGGTTCGTGGATGGACTCCAACTCGGCAGTCGGATCGTTGTTTAAATGACACGCGACGAGGAGTTGGCCAGAGTTCCGGCCCAGGTTGTGTCTTCAAGCGGGCCGGGCGGGATTCGAACCTGCTATGCCATGTACTCCAAACCGGCAGTCGAGTGTGTTTCAAATGTGTGTCATCGCTGGCGGGAACGTGGGCGGCGACGTCGCCGGCCCTGCTTCTTGAGTCGACGGTACACCTCCCGTGTTTCCTGTGCATTGAGACCTCGTTTGGAGATCGCGAAGAGCTTTCCCCCATAGGCTTCCTGGAATTCCTCTGGAGTCGTCGCTCCGACATCCTTTTCCAGCCAGACATCCCATTCGGTGCTCGGTTCCTCAGGTCGTGTTCTCAGACGAACTTCCCACCAGGAATCATCACGTTTCATGAACCTGACCGTCGGTCCCACAATGCACTGAGACGGAGGACGGCGGCTCTTGTTCTTCTTGACCTGCCTCAGCAGACCTGTGTTTGGGCAGATGTACATTTCGCCCGGACGCATCTCCGTACGGTATCCCCACTGACGCACTGCAATGATCTGCCGATCGCGAATAATCACGTGGCGTTGCACGTAGTCGTAAACATGACTCAGCACATGCGCCTGCACGGCATTGTCGAATGACACAAATTCGCACAACTCCTGATGCACTTTGTTCCAGGGCC
>JAGQQB010000518.1 GCA_020426425.1 Planctomycetaceae bacterium
CTTCGAAACGTTAACGCTCGTCCAAACCGGGAAGCGGGACTTGATGCCAGTGGTCATGGTCGATGAACCGGGCGGCAGCTACTGGCGGGACTGGCGCGACTACATGGAAAAGCATCTACTCAAAGCGGGGCTGATTTCGCCCGCGGACATGTCGCTGTTCAAGGTGACTGACAATCCGTTGGAAGCGTTTCACGAAGTGATGCAGTTCTACTGTGTGTACAACAGTATGCGGTATGTGCGGGACAAGCTATACATCAGGCTGCACTCGGAACCGAAGCAGAGCTTCGTCGATCAGCTCAACCGCGACTTCGCCGACATTCTGACCGATGGCAAGATTGAGAAGGCAGATGCCCATCCGTTGGAGGCCGATGACGAGCACTTGGCCGAACTGCCCCGACTGCTGATGCACTTCAACCGCCGTGACTTCGGCCGACTGCGTCAAATGGTCGATGCCATTAATGCGGAGATGGCCTGTGAGTGCGATTGACGGGGGACGAGGGTCTAGAGCAGAGAGTCCAGAGCCAATGACAATCTATGACGCCCGCTCTTTCCCTAACTCCTAGCTCCTAACACCTCCCACTCCCCACCACCAACTCCCTACGCCCCATGCTCCTCGACATCCGTAACCTGAAGACGTACTTCGATGGGGAGCAGGGGCCGGTGAAGGCGGTCGAAGATTTGTCTTTGACGATACGCGCCGGGGAAACGCTCGGGCTGGTGGGGGAGAGTGGCTCGGGAAAGTCGGTCACGTCACTTTCGATTATGCGGCTGCTGCCCGATGTCTCCGCCCGCATCGCCGGTGGCTCAATTTCCTATTTGGGGAAGGATCTGGTGCAACTTCCAGAGGCGGAGATGCGAGAAATTCGCGGCGACGACATTAGCATGATCTTCCAGGAACCGGGGACGTCGCTCAATCCGGTGATGCGTGTCGGCTGGCAGGTAATGGAAGCGGTGCTGCAGCACCAAAAGGTATCTCGGGATGAAGCGCGGCAGCGAACACTCGACCTGTTTCGCGAGGTCGGCATTCCTCATCCCGAAATGAGGATCGACAGCTATCCTCACGAAATGTCAGGTGGGCAGAAGCAACGCGTCATGATCGCGATGGCGCTCTCGTGCAATCCGAAGCTGCTCATCGCCGACGAACCGACAACCGCGCTCGATGTCACGATTCAGCGGCAGATTCTCGACCTGCTCCGCAAGTTGCGGGATGAGCGGGGCATGGCGATTCTGTTCATTACACATGACCTTGGCGTGATTGGCGAAATTGCCGACCATGTCGCGGTGATGTATCGAGGGCGACTGGTTGAGCATGGACCGGTCGATGAGATCTTCCGCAATCCCAAGCATCCTTACACCAAGGGGCTGCTTGCGTGTCGACCGAAGCTGGAGTCGAAGCATCGCCGCCTGCCGACGGTCAGCGACTTCATGACCGCCAGTCGACGAGACGATGGCAACTACGACATCGTCGAGAAGCCGATCGATGCCGATCGACTGGAAACGCTGGCCAACACGGGGCGTGGTCGTTTGCTGCATCCTGGTGCTGACTGCAGCGCGTGCGGCGATGGCGTTACTGTCATTCCAGAGACGCAGTTACCGTTACTAGAAGTTCGCAATCTGCATGTGTACTTCCCCATTCGGAAGGGCATTCTACGGCGCCATGTGGGCGATGTGCGAGCCGTTGATGGCATCAGTTTCGATGTCTACGAGGGGCAGACTCTGGGGCTCGTGGGAGAGTCGGGCTGCGGCAAGACGACGACGGGTCGGGCCATCGTCAAACTGCTGCGTCCGACCAGTGGCTCGATTTGGTACGATGGTGACGATGTCGACACCTTGTATGGTGACGAACTTCGCGACTACCGCAGCAATGTGCAGATCATCTTTCAGGATCCATACAGTTCGCTGAATCCCCGCATGACGGTGGAAGCGATGCTGATCGAGGCGATGCAGGTGCATCGGATTGGGGTGTCCCGGGCAGACCGCCGCGAGAAAGCAGCGTATTTGCTGAGTGAAGTCGGCCTCGAAACGGCGCACTTGCGACGTTATCCGCACGAGTTCTCTGGCGGACAGCGGCAGAGGATTTCGGTCGCTCGCGCACTGGCGACCGAACCGCAGTTCATCATCTGTGACGAGTCGGTTTCCGCGCTCGATGTTTCGGTTCAGGCGCAGGTGCTCAATTTGCTGCGGGACTTGCAGGAGAAGCGAAACCTCACGTACGTGTTCATCAGTCACGATCTGAGTGTGGTGAAGTTCATGTCCGACATGATGGCGGTGATGAATGCGGGACAGATCGTGGAATTCGGTCCGTCCGATGCGATCTACGCCAATCCGCAGAACGAGTACACCAAGAAGTTGATTGGCGCGATCCCTGACGACTCCCTGGAACTGATTGACGAACGACTCAAACGTCGCGCGGAGGCGCGAGAAAAGCGGACCGCCTCAGGAGCCTGATCTTGACGGAAGGGGCCGGGGTAAAGCGTTTCTGGGATAGGGCTTGCGACTCAATTGGCGACACGTCTTGCCGAACCTTCCCGTTTTGAACTAAAACCCCA
>JAGQQB010000051.1 GCA_020426425.1 Planctomycetaceae bacterium
CAGCACCAGTCGGTACAGCGTCTGTGAGTCCTGGAACCGGACCTCCGCCTTTGTGGGATGCACGTTGACATCGACCTGATCGGGCGAAAGCTCCAGGAACAAGAACGCCACCGGATGGCGACCAACCATCAGTAGTCCGCGAAATGCCTCGGTCAACGCATGTTGCAGCGACCGGTCCTGAATCCAACGGCCATTGAGAAACAGATACTGCCCCTTGCGAGTCGCCTTGTGTTGCGAAGGATGGGCCACATAGCCCCACAGCCGCGCACCACCGTATTCCCCTTCGACCGCGATCAATTGATCTGCCAGTTCGCCGCCAAAAAACAGCCCCAGACGCTCCTTGAGATCGTGCGTGGCTGGCAGATCGTACACCTGCTTGCCGTTGTGCCGCAGCGTCATGTGCAGATTGGGATGCGCCAGGGCGATTCTGGTGAACTGCTCACTCAAATGCCCGAATTCCGTCGACTGCGTCTTGAGGAACTTCCGCCTGACCGGCGTGTTGAAGAACAACTGTCGGACTTCAATTTGCGTCCCTGGTGGACAGCCGCAGGGGCGAGGTGTGCCAATCTGTCCGCCATCGACTTCCATCTCCAAACCGGTCAGCTGATCGGCAGGTCGAGTTCGGATGCGGAACTTGCTGACTTCTGAAATTGACGCCAGTGCTTCGCCACGAAAGCCCATGGTCTGCACATGGAACAGATCGTCTGCGTCGTGAATCTTGCTGGTCGCATGACTCGCGACTGCCAGCAGCAGATCGTCGGGATGGATCCCTTCGCCATCATCGACGATGCGAATCAGTTCGGTCCCGCCCTGCTCGACCTCCAGATCAATTCGCGTGGCCAGCGCATCGACCGAGTTCTCCAGCAGTTCCTTGGCGACGCTCGCAGGCCGCTCGATCACCTCCCCGGCGGCGATCTTATTGATCACGCTCTGAGTGAGCTGCTGAATTCGCGTACCAGCTTCCATGCGCACCGACATGGGACTCCGTTACCTCTGCGGAAGGGATGGGAAAGCACCGCCAACACTCGTCGTCCTGAGTGTCACCGACCTCGCAGGAGTATCGCAGTTTACGTATGAGAATTCACCCCACTGGGGCAGTTGGCAGTTGGCCGTTGGCGACGGACGCACAGCCTCCTTCAACCTTCAACCTTCAACGAGGCCGCAGGCCTTCAACGCTCTACGTTCAACGGACGCGCAGCGTCACCCGCAGCGCGTAAAAGAAAACCCGGCAAACCGAAGTCTGCCGGGTTCCCTTGCACCTGGAATACCTTCGTCGCACGACAAAGGAGGCAATGAGGCTCTAGGGTTGCAGCGGAGCGAAGTCGGACGAGTCCGGACCGCCGCAGCGAATCAGATGATCGTGGTCGAGGTAGACCACTTCTTCGACCTGATCGACGTGAGTGAATGGCACCGGCCAGTGAGAACGAATCGTCTTCTCGAAGTAGACGGTCGCCTTGTAGTGACAATGATGCAGGCGGACAGGACCGACATGCGGCAACACTTTACAGTCACCGACGCGGTCGACAATCAGGTCGACGGTCATGCGGACGTTGTTCCGCGAGGTCTCGGCCAGGAAAGGGACACCGCCCTTAGTGTCATCTGGCAGAGCCCGCATCACTTCGTCGGGTGTGGGAGGATCGAGGCAGAACAGCGGAGCGTTCTCGCCTTCAATCGGATCGAGAATCGGCACCTTCTTGTACCGTTCTTCGTTCCAGTAAGTGTCTTCGATTTCTTGGCTGAAGTACGGTGTCACCGGGATCAACGGTGTCGTCCCCCAGAATTGGGAGAAGATCAACGCGTCCTTGGCGAAGCCATACGCCAGTACGCACCCACTACTGGGGAGTGCAAAGAGCGCCAACGCTGCCGTAAGCATCAGCCGTCTGGCGGTTGTTTTCCACATGAACATTTTCCAGGGCCTCCAGGGTGCTGTGTCGAAAAGAGGAGCGCATGTCCAATAAGACCGGCGCGACCTTTGTCACCGACATCCCTCTTATCGATCCCACCGCAGCCGCAACTTGTGAAAATATTCCGGTTTTACAGAATGTCCCGGATATAGCGGCACAGACGCGCCTGCAGCAGCGGCAGGAATTGCCGATTCCTCACCGCAAGCGCGGCAAGGGGCACCTGGAAATTGAGCACTCGAGGTGCATCACCCTTGGGCTTCGCTGCGGTCAAAGTCGACCTCGATCATCGTGGTCACGCCGTTGCCCGAGGCGGAGAATCCTTTGCGGAACTGCACCCGCCACACAATCGGTCCCTGCAGATTCGCGGAGCCATCGTCGGTCGAAGCCACAAATGTCTCGCACGATTCACCAGGGGCCAATTCACAATCGAGCTGCTGACCGACGAGATCCCAGTCGCTCGTCTGCGGCATGCGATAGGTTGCCACGATCGCGTCAGGATCGTGGCTCTTGCTGGCCGGGAACAGATATTGATTCGAGAACTCGACCGAGGTCCCCG
Source organism: Planctomycetaceae bacterium (assembly GCA_020426425.1). Taxonomy (GTDB): domain Bacteria; phylum Planctomycetota; class Planctomycetia; order Planctomycetales; family Planctomycetaceae; genus JACKHO01. Next base: position 2,461 of record JAGQQB010000051.1, read on the forward strand.
CTTTGGCGACCCAGCGGAGCAGCAAGGTGCGGTCGAGCGGCGCGATCGTCTGGTCCTGGGAAACATTCGTGAACTTGAGCCACAGTTTCAGGACCGGATCGGTCGCTGGCTTCTTCTTGCTTCGGTCTCCCGAGTAATGCACGAACTGTAACGGTTCATACGTGACCTTGCGGACTTCGACTTCGATGTTCCCAAACCGCCGCTTGTCCCCGACTTGCATGCGATGCCCCAACGCCAGCGTGGCGTTGATGGGGACATACGACAACTGATTGACTGGCTCCGGCGCGACATCGGGAAGGCTTTCCAAATGATGTGGCCTTGGATTTCCACTCCGGATCAGCAGGAACAGGAATGCCAATGTCATGGCACTGGCGTAGCTCAGCAGCAGCACCCAGGCAAGACTGGACTTGCCACCGCCCTGGTCCTCAGCGGACTTCGCTGACTTGGGGGATTTGCCCGACGAGGTCCCCTGCGATTTGGCGTTCGCTCCGGCTGGAAGCGGTTTTGAGTCTGTCGCCTTGGTTGACGTCGCTGGCGAGGCTGCGGACGCAGCTCCTGCAGCCATTCCCGCTGCCGTCAATCCAGCAGTCGCCAGTGATTCCTTCGATGGGCCAGCCAAGTCAGGAGCGGGCAGATGGTCCTCTGCGGCGTCTGCTTTCGTCGGCGAGTCGTCTGCAGCGTCCTCGGTTGTCGATGCTGCGGCCACCGGACTCGCCGGCGCGTCGAGTTGTGGAGGGCTCAGTGCTTCAAACGATGGCAGTGGCAGGGCACTCCCCATCTCTTGCTGAGGCCAACTCAGACCGCCCGAACCATCGTCTGCAAACACTCCCTCAGCGGTCGACTCTGGCAAAGTTGCATCGGTGTCCGAGGCATTTTCGGTGTCTGGTGGTGCCGCCTCCTCAGCGGGCGAGCGTGGAGAGTCGCTGGCGGTTGACTCTACCGCTGTTTCCTGCGGAGGCGTTCCTGGCAACAGCTTCTGGGGAACCGCTGGCAATCCGCCCTGTGGGGTTGGAGGCAGGTCCAGATTCGGAGCTGGCAGGGCCTCAAAGTTGGGCAATGGGAGCGGTTCAGGTCGGTCATCAGGAGGCAGAACAAACTCCGCCGCCGGTTGATCAGCGGCAGACGTCGAAGCTGCATCTTCGGTGCTCGAGGGCGGCAACAACGCATCACCCGTGAGCGGCTCCGTCTTAGAGTCGAAGTCCTCCCCGGTACGAGGCCCCTGTCCCCGCCCTCCTTTGATCACAACCGTCGGTGCATCGGCGGGCGGCTCGCCCTCTTCCGCAAGGATGCCCTCATCGTCGTCGGTCAACGCCGTCGGATTGGCCTCGGCAGCATCGTCAAAGCCCGCTGAATCATCCGTGCCTGACTCAAAAGACTCTGACTCGCCCGGTCGCCAGTGCCCCTCGGAAAACTGCTGCAGGGCCTGTTCGGACATCACTCTGGTCGACCCATCGGAAACGTTGGGGACCGGAGGCGGCAAGTGATCGGTACCGTCTCCATCTTCGTCATCATCGCCGAACACGGAATCGCTCATGTCGACGTCGTCCATCAGCACGGTATCGGTCGCGGCCGATTCGTCGTCCGCGTCAGCGACAGACTCCACGTCCGTCGATTCTTCGGGCAGTTCATCGTCGCGGGGAGATTCGGGAATGGTCGACATGGGACAAACGGGGACACTTGGTGACAGTACACCGGGTGTTCATCAGGAAGGCGAGAATTGACGACTGCTGTTCATGACAGCATCCGAAATGCTGATCAATGTCTCGTCCTGCTGCAACTCACTTATGCTGCTGTGCCGCAGAACTCCCAGGATCGGTCCGCCGCCGTAGCGCTCAATTTGCTCGGCGTTGCCTGCCGCCGAAGCGTCTGGATCACCACTGGCTTCGTTCAATGCCACTCCTACGAGCGGCAGCCCCGCTTGTCGCACCGACTCCACGGTGAGCAACGTATGGTTGATGGTGCCCAACCGCTGCGCTGCGATCACCAGCACCGGCCAGCCTAGCGTCATGGCGAAATCTCGCACGGTCTCGGTCGCAGTCAACGGGCAGAGCCAGCCGCCGACCCCCTCGACGACAATGAAATCGGCGCGTTCTTCCCAGCATCGTAATCCGGCAAGCATCGCGTTCAGCGACAACTCCCGCCCCTCAAGCCGCGCCGCCACCGGCGGAGCCAATGGCGCGGTCAGGCGTGTCGGACAGACAAGTTCGTCGAAATCTGAATCCCCGATGGCCTCTGTCAATGCGTCGATGTCGGGCCAACAAACGCTTCCATGCGCTGCGGTCTCTGCGCCGGAACAGACAGGCTTGTATGCTCCCACACGCACTCCGCGCGACCGCAGGGCGCGAATCAGTGCCGCCGCGAGGCAGGTCTTGCCGACGTTGGTGTCGGTCCCCGTAATGAAGACGCCGCGCATGAGTGATGCCTCAAGGCCGCTGCCCTGCAGTCGGATCGAAAGGAGCGACGAAGACCACGGGCCGCCCGCCTTCGTCATGTCGCAGCGAGTAGGTCATGCCCGCTTGCCGCACGACTCCTTGCAGAATCAGTGCCCAACCGGTCTGCTTACTCGGATAGCTTGCCGCCTTCGTTAAATCGATCTTGCGCGCCAGGCATGCGGGCCGATCGATAATGATTGGCACACCAGTTTGTGTCGCGATTTGCTGGATCGCCGTCTCACGGGGAATGCCGTCGAACCCGGTCTTCACGATTTCATAGAGCGCTGGCGCCAGTTTATTGCGTGGGGTCTGGGCATCGACATCCCAGCCGACTGGCCACGGATCTTTGAGTGTCTCTAGCGGCTCGACGACCAGTTCAATTTGGTCGGCCGGTGTTCGTAGCGGTCGGAAGCCGAGCCCGTACTGCACCAGCACTCCCGCCAACGCCGTCCCGAGCGACAGTCCCTGAACTTCCTCCGCCACCAGCAGCTGTTCCTGCCGCAGGAGGTATTCCGTGGTCGAGCGATGCAGCACGACTGGCAAGGCCTTGGGCGGGGTGAGCACCTTGAGTGCTTCGTCCAGCGATTTCCCCTGCAACGGGCTCTGCACCGGTGCGGCCAGTTCCGCATAGATCTCCTTGAACCGCCGCTCGCCGAGTCCCCACAACGGCTGTCCGGTCGGATCGCCTTGGGCTCCGTACGTGTGTAATTCGTCCAGCCACTCCTGCAGTGCGACGCGATCGGCCAGCTGGAACTTCTTGTTCCCTGGTACATGCAGCGTTCCATCGCGATCCAGCTGAGCCATGATCTTGACCAGTCGAAACGTGCCGCGTGATTGTTCGGTCGCTTCGACCTTATCTCCCGGCAGTGGTTCACGCACCTGCACGACTTCCCCCTGATCTCGGAAGTACGCTCCCCAACGTTGCGCGGTGAGCTGGTTCACACCAAGACGCGGAGTGACGATCTGAAATTCGAGCAGGATTTCTCCTTTGCCTGCCGGCTTGTCATCCGCCCGTCCCGTCGCGGTGCCGAAGCTGACCAGGCCGATCGCAAGCAGCAGGAAGAGGTCTCGTCGTGTCATGATTCCACCTCATTGGCCAGGCACAAACTGCAGCCTCCGCGTTGCGGAGCACATGGTTCGCGACGACCGAACGGTTATCACCAGCACAGCATGAGCCGGAATCGAACTCCCACATCGGGGAGGTCACACGAACCTGCATGGCAGGCTAACAGGGCCAAACCGCTTCGTACAGAGGGTTTGCAGTTCCGGACACGCATCCAGGCGGTTGATTGTCCGTGCCCGGATGTTGAATTGCCCCTTCCATGAGCCGGTCTCAGCAAAGAACGAGCCGGCGCAGATGGTATCCATCCACGCCGGCTTGCGAGTCGGCAGGGCATCCACGCGAGGAGGACATGCCTTCATCCTGGGGGCACTACCAGCTAGTAGTCTTCCTCGTCATCGAAGTCGTCGAAGTCGTCATCGTCGTCTTCGTCATCATCTTCGTCGTCGTAATCGTCGTCGAAGTCCTCGTCGTCGTCGTCCTCGTCATCGTCGAAGTCATCATCGAAATCATCGTCGAAGTCATCGTCGAAGTCATCATCGAAGTCTTCGTCTTCATCATCTTCTTCGTCGTCATCATCGTCGTCGAAGTCGTCGTCGAAGTCTTCGTCGTCGCTCATGACGACGGTACCTGGTGCAGCGGATGAGCCCCAGAGCAGGTTCTGGGATTCCTCTTCCATTGCATGCTGGGGCAGGGTGGCTGCGGTGATCATGTTTGGTCGTTCCTCTGGATGCCGAAATTTGTCTGTCGATCCCTGGCGAGGTCCGGCCCGAACACGCTGTTCGACCGACACCCCCTGACTTCATCCGGCAGCTCTCGTTCACCTTGCAAGCGAGGGTGAAGTTCGAACCCTTGTCAGGGACCAGTTTTGCGGGTCGATAAACCATTCGGAAAACCTTGTCAAGCGGCTCTAGCTCAGATGCCCCACTTTTTCACTTTTCCGAGGGTTCGCGGGACTGACTCCGCTTGCGGATCGCCCACCGCACTCTGGTGCGATTTCCCTGCAAAACAGCGGTCTTCCTAGACCTCCCGCTCGCCGCAAGTTGACGATTCTTGGCCAACCAATCGTCAAAAGCCGCAAATTCTCCCTAACTTCCGGAACCGGCCCAACCGATAAGACTGATACCGCTGCGTGCGGAGGGATCACACCCTTTGCGCGACCGATGACGGGTGCCTTCCTGGCCCCCGTGTTCCACTTGTTCACACAGCCTTCGGGACTGGTCGTATGTTGACACGACGTCACCTTGGACTGCTCCTCCTCGCAGCCTGCCTGCTGGCAGCACCTGTGCAGGCACAGGACTGGTCCGGCTCAGGCTATCCTCAGTACGGTTCCGCTCCGTCTGGTCCACCAGGCGCGATGATGTATGGCCCGCCGCCAGGGTATGCGTACAGCGCCCCCTGTCCCAGCGGCACCTGTCCGCCCGGAGATTGTCCGCCCAATCTGGTTACGGAACTTGTCCCTGATACGTGCGACTCGTTCCACAACATCTTGTACGACACAGACTCGCGGCTCGATTTATTCCTGCGCGATGCGGTCAAAGGCTCCTGGGCACGCCTGGAATACCTGAACTGGTCCATCTCCGGTCCACAGGCGGTCCCGTTAGGGGCGTCGAGCCTCGCGTATGTAATCGATCCGACCGCCATCGACCTTGTTGCCCCGGTCAATACCGTGATTGATCCGACCCGGCCGTTTGAAATCCTGGCGGCCGATGATACCGCGATTTTGTTCGCCAAAGTGCCGGTGCTGCAAGGAATCAGTCTCGATCACCTGGACGGGATTCGAGGCAGCTTTGGCATTCCACTGGGTCGTTCCGCATGGGTCGAAGGCTCGGCTTGGGGATTGCGGCAGGCAAGTTCGTTCGGAGACACTGATGCACTCCCGTTCACCAATCCCTCGACGGGGACACTCAATGGATTGCAACAGCCCTTTGGCTATCTAGGTCAGGAGCCGATTCGGGTGCTCGCCACTTCGCTTACAACAAACGGGAACGTGGGCGATCGCTTCTTGATCTATGATGAAGAGTTCAGCGTAATCAACCGCACCGACGTCTGGAGCGGGGAAATCAATCTGGTCTTTGACCTGGGCACGACGCACACCGGACTCAGCCTGCATCCTCTGGTTGGCTATCGCCATCTGCAGTTCACCGATGAACTTGAGTTTGGCGGCACGTACTCCAACATCTCCGATCTGGATTCGGGTGCCGGACCGGTCGCTGGGGCTCAGCGTGCCAGTATCTTTTCACGGGCCAGCAACCATCAGGATGGAGTTCATCTTGGTCTGCGGACGGAGTACGCCAGTCGTTACGTGACGCTTGGGGTCGAACCTAAGGTTGGCTTCAACACAAACCGAACCTCAGCACAGGTCACCACAGGCAACCTGCGAACAGCATTCCTCGACCGTGTCGTCCAGACCGACCCGATCAACAATCCGGTCGATCCGGTGCTGCGGGTCGGGTCCTTGAACGATCCCGTCACTACGACAACCAGTTCACGAACTGAGTTCTCACCAACGTTCGACCTCGGCGTGTACGCCAAGGTTCACGTTTGCGAGTGGATGAACCTGAAGGTTGGTTACAACCTGCTGTGGCTGGGGAACTTGAGCACCGCAGAGAACAACATTCGCTACAACGACGATGGCGACCGCTCGAACGTCGATGCGAACACTCCAGGCGTTGTTGTGCGTCAAAACCAGCTGACCGACCGCGTCATCGATGGCTTCACCATCGGGGGTGAGATTCTGCTCCCGTAGCACCGCGAGTCATAACGGCTTACCTGGTCCATGGCGTCACAAGCCACACAGCTCGGTTCTCGATCGGTCGTACTTCGATCTGCCGAGTAGGAGTCCGTCCGCTGCGTCTAGTACGTCAGCCGGGGCGACAGCATGCCTGGCATCCCGGGATAGGGGAATAGGGCGTACGGGAACATGTACCCCGACCAGGGATACGAGAAATAGTCCGATGGTGTTGCTCGGTAGGGGCTGGTCTGGCCCGGCTTCTCGTTGACGATCCGTTCCGGCGATTGATTCCGCACAATTGTTGTGGGTCGCAGTTGGCCAAACAGGATCTCCATCGTTGCATCGTGACGATAGCTGGGATTCGCGTAGTACTCTGCCTGTCGGTACGGAATTGAGTTGTACACCTCTTCGTACGACAGCCCGTTGATTAAGGGCTTCTTGCGGCTGGGGCCAGGAATGATCTGTACTTCCCATTCTTCTTCAACCGGCATTGGCAGTGCCTGTTGCTGCACCGTGGCTGGTGCCTGAACCTCCTGGCCGAGGGGGCGAATCATCGGCAGGGCTTCCTCAACTGCTGGAGTTTCGGCGGCAGCGGGTACGATGACTGGTTCGGGAACTGGGGCTGGTTCGACTGGTGTGGCCGGAACATTCTCTTCGAGCACGGGCGTACTCGTCGGCGCTGGAACTGGTAGTTCCTCGCCAGTCGTCGCGGCATCGGTTGCGACAGGATCTTGTCCGAGTGCGGTTGGGAGATCATTGGGCTGCGACAGCCATAGCACGCTGCAAGCGGTTCCGAACACCGCCACGCGGGCGAAACGGGTGAACATGGAAGAAGTCACGTTTGATTTCATGGGCACACCTTGAGATGTGGAGGTCGTGGACTGCTGGAACGTTGAACGTGAGAGTTTCCAGCCGCCCTGGGCATTCCGGTGTGGGGTTCCCTCCGACCTTATCCAGCCCGTCCGACCGTGGTCAAAGAATCGTTGGCCCCACGATCGGGACGAACCGGCAGATTCGGCGGTTTCAAGGAGTCTGAGGATCGGTTGCGATTGGTGACTTCTGGCAACATGCGTACAACCTAACGTGGCCATGTGGCCGCAACCCCAAGGATCGTTCCATCGGACTGGCCGCGAGGGATCAGGGGCCAGGATTCAGGGACTCTGACATCACGTCAACTCGTCAGGACCGCGCTTCCAGAACGTTCGACAACCAAACATGATCAGCACACGAACGCAAAGCATGCGCGCATCGTGCGCTCAAGACGAGACGGAAGACTCGACATCCCGCCCCTGGCTCGATGCCGGGACTGATCCCTCCTGCAGCCACCTCTTCGCATCTCAATTTGCCTCCATGTCCGATCTCCGGATCAGCGTCGGATCTGTGCTGAATACGCCACTGCTCTGTGGCGTGCTGATCGTGCTGTGCCTGTGCGTTGGTTGCGGAACCACGCGACAGTACGAAGCAACAGCCCAACTGATCGCCTCCGATGCCGTCGATACTGCCATTGCCAAGATCGACTTCACGCCCCTCACCCGGCAAAAGGTGTACTTCGATACGCAGTACATCAAGAACTACAAGGGCATTGGCTTCACGAACGCCGAGTACGTCATCAGTTCTCTCCGGCAGCAGATGATCGCGGCCGGATTGCTGTTGCAGGAGAAGGAGACGGAAGCCGATTTCATCGTCGAAGGCCGTATTGGTGCTTTGGGGACCGATGATCATGAACTCGTCTACGGCATCCCCTCGACCAGCGGTTTGAGTGCGGCCGCCAGCGCCGTCTCCACCATGTCTGGAGTCCCGGCGATTCCGGGCATCCCGGAACTCTCGGTCGCCCGCCGTAAAGATCAAGTCTCCGCCGCTAAAGTCGGCGTGTTCGCCTACGAACGGGAAACTGGCGACCGCGTCTGGCAATCCGGCATGTCGGTCGCCCGCGCTTCCGCTAAAGACTTCTGGATTCTTGGCATCGGTCCCTTCCAGCGGGGGACAATCTACCAGGACAAGCTTCGCTTCGCCGGATCCACTCTCGATCCCCACATGAAGAAGGCACGCCAAGGTATCAAAGGCCGCATCGCTGCCTATCGTGACCCCACCATCTTCAACCCGATCCAGTCCGAACAACAACTGGCCGCAGATGTCGAGGAACCGACCATCCAACAAGCCTCCGCCGAAGAAGTCGTCCCAGCGACCGATGGCGAGTAACAGGGCGGGAGTATGGAAGCTGCAACTGGTCCGTCACATCGTCCCCGGGTCACCCCTCGACTTTGAACGCTCGACGCTCGACTTTCAACACGCGACGCAATCGGCAAAGTCTGCTCCTCACCGCACCATTCGATGGCGGTCACGTACATCGCCATGTCGCTTCGCGGGGTAATCCGGTATACCTCTCGCCACTGTCAGCGAATCTGTTCCGCACGAGAACTCACTCCGCGTCACCTGACGGATCGACCATGCACGAAGCCGCGTACCCTTTCCCCAATCGCCGACATCGCATGCTCTGGGTGCTGTTGTTGACTACGCTCATGGTGGTCGGTTGTCAGTCCCTGACCTCGCTGCCATTTGCGTCCCGCAGTGCCGGGTTGCCGCCCCAGCATGAGGCGCAAATCGATGAGTAGTGGTCGCTCGCTGACGTTGCTCGCCCTCGGCGCTGTTCTAATGCTCGGCCCTGGTTGTGCAGTCGATCGGTCATTCTTTCAGATGGACAGCAACTCCGGCGTCCCGTTCTTTGGCTTCGATCTGATCCCTCGTCGCAAGGTTGGCGCAGTTGTCCCATCTTCGCAGCCTTTGTCGCCACCACCGATCATGCGAGCACAGAATCCCTGAAGCAGTCGGCAATTACCGCGAATCCGTTTGCAGTTCCTCGTGAATGCCGGGTAGGATGGAATCTCGTTGGTTTCGCCCTCCATTCCACTGGCATGTGCATGTCTGGATCTGCCTATCGGCTGAGCGCCCGGTCTGATCGCCGCCGCAGGATGATCCTGCTGAGTCAGTCAGCAGTCAGTCCGGTTGTGCATCGCGCCCGTGAACTCTCTCTGCCAGAAGCGCAGCAGGCGGTGAGCGAGATGCTGGGCTACGAGCTTGCCCCATCGAACAAACCACATGGCCAACCAAGGCCACGCTACGCCGCCTCAGCCCCGCCGCTGGATGATGACCGGCTCAACGAGGTCCGTCCGCTCCGCTGGGTTTTCGCCGGCGATTCGCTGATGGCCGGTCAGATGGAAGAACGCCATCGTCTCACACCGCTGGCTTCGGCGCTTGCCTCCGTCATCGTCCGGCATCCCGCTCGGCACGATGACCAAATGGTCGATGTTCTCACCCCTGGCATTTCGATCCCCCGGCTGGTCTCTGCGTGGGAAACGCGCGTGGCCATTCATCGGCCTGATGTCCTCGTACTGTTTTGCGGTCACAGCGATGCGGTCGCCGGGATGCGGGGCTTTCATTTATTCGAAGACTCTCTCGTCGAAATGCTCACCACCTGCCGTGACGCAGGAATCACCCCCATTATCAACACGCCGCCCTGCCTGCCACAGGCGAGCGACAGCCAATTGGCCGATGTGCTGATTTACCTCGAAGCCCTCCGGGCTGAAGCAGCTGCCCATAATGCGATACTGGTCGACCACTGGGCGCACTGGGAATGGACCGCCGTCGAGATGGGGGGCACCGAAGTCTGGTACGACGACTCCGGACGCTTTCCCGGCCCACGCGGCCATCGTCAAATGGCCCGCACCTTCCTGAACACTCTCGGCCTCAACCTGACGCTCAGCACCAGCTGAGTGCATTGATGCATGAACACTCCGCAGCCAACCCAGCCCCCAGCGCAACCGTCGCAAGCCGACGAGTTCCAGGCCGCCCAGGCCGAACAGGAACTCTCCTTCTTTGCCGAGTTCCTGTTGTTCCTGCGCGACAACAAGAAATGGTGGCTGCTTCCCATCGTGCTGATTCTCGCCCTGCTCAGCCTGCTGGTCATCGCCGCCGCAACCACCGGCGCCGCTCCGTTCATCTACTCAATCTTCTAACAACGGTGGAGCCCTTAATTCGGTCGATGAGGCAAACGCCTGGGCTTGGGGCTGCAAAACGACATCTGCTGGTTCTGGCCGTACACAGATTGCTAACGTTGTTGATCACTCTGACCGTCACCTGCCACACGGAATGTTCTGGCAGGGGGGGCTCCGGGCAATCGAGCGCAGCAAGCTCGACTGCACGTGCCGCTCTATAGGTGCTGCATTGCGAATGCAGGAACTCGAAGTGCAACACAGTCTTCTACTCGCGTAGAGGCGATTGCTGACTGCCCGCCGACCGTCTGATCTCTCCATCGTTCTGCCCTCTTCTGAGGAAATGTCACGGAAGGTGTGTCACGATTTACCTGGAGCGGATAAGTAATCGATGACGCAAGCAGGAATTGGTCAATGGATGAGAAATCACGACAGGCAACGCGATTGTGGACACTGGCCCAGCCGGTGGTGTCGGCGTTCGTGACGTCGGTCGTGCGGGACTTCAAGGATCGGGACGATGTGCTGCAGGAAATTGCCGTGGCAGCGATCGAATCCTTCGATGCCTACGACCCGAAACGGCCGTTTGTTCCGTGGGTGATGGGAGTCGCGCGCAATCAGATCGGTCTGTACCTGCGACACCGCCGGCGTGATCGGCTCGTGTTCGA
>JAGQQB010000519.1 GCA_020426425.1 Planctomycetaceae bacterium
GATGGAGATCATGGCGATGGAAATGCAGAAGGTCGATGCCTGGATCCAGCAGGAACGACCTCAATACTGGACGCGCGAAGTGCGTCGCGGATTTGACAAGATCGCCGAGACCCGGGTGGCGCTCAATCGTTGTGAGATGCGGACAGTTGCTGGACAACGCTCGGCCTGCATTGAAGAGAAACAGGCGTTCGCGGCTGCCAAGCGTCGATTGGAATTGTGCCAGGAACAAATCAAGAATGTCCGCCGCTGGGCAATGAAACTGGGGCACGAGGAGAATGAGTTTCGCGGGCGACTCTCTGGCTTGCGACGCTGCGTAGAGTCAGATCTGCCCAAGGCAATCGCACTCCTGGAACAGACCGCTACCGTACTGGAAGCCTACGCGGAATTGCCGCCTCCGGAAACGGAAGGTTGAAATCCACCTCTCAATGCGGGAGGATCGACATAGACAGACTGCAGGATCAGATCGGTCAGGCAATGCAGGCGAGCGATCTGGTGATTGGATCCCATCGCCCGAATAACAGGAGAATCTCGAATGCGCTGGTGGATGAGTTTGAGTCTGATGTGCGGAGTCGTATGTGTCGGATCGGCACTCGGACAAGGTCCGAACGCGACGCAGAATGGACCGATGTCGATCACCGCCAAGGCGACCATCGACAAGATCACAGTCAAGGGCCGAGCACGCACCCTGACCATCACGACCACGGAAGGGAACGAATTCACCATCCCTTTGTCCAACCGGGTGAAATTCGAGGTCCGTGCGCCGGGCGATGAAGGCTTTGTTCGTGCTGGACAGATGTTGATGGCTCAAGGGGTGCTGACGAATGACCGACTGTTCACTAAGAACGTTGAAATCGTGTTGCTCCCCAAAGGCAAGAAGCCACAACCTGGGCGGATGGAAAAGTCGACCCGCGAAGTCGGCGCGAGCGTGAACACGTATGATGTCTCTGGCCCCATCGTTGCCGCCGAGCAAGATCCCAACTACGAGAAGTATCTGGCGGTCGCCGTCCGGACTCTGGGGCAAGGAGCTGTGCTGATGCTGGAGAGCGGCTTCAAGGTCACCGTTGTGTCTGACGACATTGAACTCATCAAAGAAGGGATGGAGGCAGAGGTAGAGGCTTTGCCTGGACCGGGAGGCCGACCGGTCTTCCTGCGGGTCACAGTGGACCTTCCCGACGCCATGAAATCTGCAGACCTCCTCGGACCTGCCGAGCCCGCGAAATAGTGGGGCATGTGACCGACGTCCCATGTGCATCAACGGAGTTCAGCGCGGCGACCTGTTCGACGGCAGGGCGACAGACCGCCCGGCATTAGCGGAACGCACGCCCCCGCCCTCGCTGCTCCGATTGTGCGGTTTGGGCCGAATGGTCCTGATCTGCCGACGACTCCAGAGTTGGAGCATCGGTTACAACCGGTTTGGCCAATCCAGCGAATCCAACTTTACCCCAGACACCGGAGGATCAGAAAATCGGTCCTCAGGTTGATTGCCGGGTTGCCGATGATCAATCTCAAGGCGTCCGCGCGCTCGGTCCAGCCGCGCCACACCCTCAGCGAATCACTTTCGGAAAAGGCACTCACCATGCGAACAGGACTGCAAGCACTTGTGATGCTGGGGCTCCTGTATGCAGGGAGTTCGACGGCCCATGCGCAAGGGTTGCTGCCGACCGAAGAGCAACTCAACCCCGCAGGCCTGACCCTGATGTGGTATGGTCAGGCGATCATTGATCGCAGCCGCGATCAGGTAGAGTTCATCACGGCGGACGAACAGAATGTCTACATCCAGTCGCGGACCGGAATCCTGACGTGCTTTGGCATCGAGAGTGGGCGCCAGTTGTGGAGTGCGCTGCTCGGGGCACCTGACCACGTCGGCTATGCGGCGGCGTCAAATGATCGCGAACTGCTTGTCACCTCGGGGCTGACGATCTATTCACTCGACAAGATGACGGGCAATGTCCTGTGGGAACTGCTGATCCCAACCCTCCCCTCCGCTTCTCCGGAAGTTGATGAGACCACTGCCTACGTCGGGACAGTTGACGGCAGTGTATACGCGTACGACCTGGCTCGTGTCCGCCAATTGCATAAAGAGGGACGCTTGCCGCAGTGGGCGCATCTCGCGCGGCTCTGGCGCTACAAGACCCCGCGAGAAATCATCGCTCCTCCAATCTCCACTGGAGCGACCGTGGCATTCGCCAGCCGCCAAGGTCTGGTGATTGGAGTCGCGGCGAAGTCGAAAAAGTTGAAGTTCCAGTTTGAGACAGATGCTCAGATTCGGACACCCGTTGGTCGCAGCAACGAGTTGATTTTCGTGACCGAGAAGAACGGCCGACTGTACTGTCTTAACCAGGACAACGGGACGATGCGCTGGGCCTTCTCCACTGGGGCTCCGATCGACCATCAACCCCGCGTGGTTGGTCCGCAAGTGTTCGTCGTCCCCTATCGTGAAGGACTGGAATGTGTTTCGGTGGCGTCGGGATATCGCCAATGGAATCAGAAGAAGGTAACCGAGTTCATCGCCGCCAGCGAAGACAAGGTGTACGCCTCCGACTTGT
>JAGQQB010000520.1 GCA_020426425.1 Planctomycetaceae bacterium
CGATCGAACTGATATCTACTTGGGTGAACAGCGCATTGCGACGTATCTCAAGCGGCATCCTCAACTCACCCGTCGCGCCCTGGTGAATGTGACGACGCCGAGCGGCATCCCCGTCACGCGGACTTTCCCACCACGCACACCGGGGGATCTCGACCCGGGGTACAAGGCCGAGAACGGCATCATCCACCCGATCATGCATCCCGGCATCTGGCTCAGTTTTGGGGATGTGGACGGCAACGATTACTGGAGGCTCAAGGCCCCAGTCGTGTTCAAGGGGTTCATTGAACCTCCCACTGGCGACAAAGCGTCCGGCAGCTTTCTGGTCCGGAATCAACTGCTGGCAGAAGACGGGGAACGTGTCGTTTGCACAGAAGTGTCTCGTTATCGATTTGAGCGAGTTCCCGAAGGGATCTTGCTGAGGATCAATGCCCTGTACGGCTCTGATGATCACGATTTCTATTTCGGCGATCAAGAAGAGTCCGGTCTGGCGGTGCGTGTCGCCTCACCACTTCGCGTGCAGGGAGGCAACGGGACGATTCTCAATAGTCGTGGTGAACGCAACGGAGCCGCGGTCTGGGGTCACGAAGCGGCATGGTTCGACTACTCCGGCACTGTGACCACTGGGAGCGGCGAACAACGACGTGTCGGCATCATGGTTGTCCCTGATCCCGACAATCCCCGCCCCTCCTGGCTGCACGCCCGAGACTATGGGGTCGTCGTGACCAATCCGTTCCCCAAGCAACCCCAGGAACGTCGCGATCCTTACGTCAAAACCTGGGTCAAACGGGGCGAGCCGTACTCACTGTCGTACGCAATCCTGATCCACGATCGCCCAGCTGACCAACCAATTGATCACGATACCGTCACGAACACGCTGCTGAGGTTGTTTGACTGAGCAGCACGATCATTCGGCGGAACGATTCTGACAAACCTGAGCCAGCTCATCGCGTGGAGGCGAGGCCGGTGGCGGATCGTTCTCCCGCACATCCACTTGCCGAATCCAGCACAGCAAGCGACGATATGGTCGTGAGGGACGTTCCACAACTCGCTTTAGGAGGCTCGCATGTTGCCAATGGATTGCTGTGTTCGAGGTGCTTGGGTACTGATTCTCTGTGCGGCATGCATCAGCCATAGCCACGGGGCGGACTGGCCGCGCTGGCGGGGGACCGCCGCTGATGGCAACTCTACGGAAACCGGTCTCCTTGCCGAGTGGCCGCAGGATGGACCGCAAAGGTTGTGGCAGGTTGAAGGATTGGGGAACGGATATGGCAGTCTGTCGGTGGTTAACAATCGCATCTACGTGATGGGGCGCCGCAACAAGACCGATTACCTCAGTTGCCGCAATGTCGACGATGGTTCATCAATCTGGGAGACGGCCATTGGTCCCGGATCGCAAGAGAATGGTCCCAACGGCACGCCCACAGTCGATGGCGACCGGGTGTACGGCATTTCGATTGCTGGAGACCTGCTCTGTGCCGATGCCCAGACTGGTCGCGAGATCTGGCGTGTGAATTTTGAGCGAGACTTTGGCGGGAAGATGATGTCGGTCTGGGGTTTCAGTGAATCTCCACTGATCGATGGCGACAAACTCATCTGCACGCCCGGTGGTGAGCAGGCGGTGATGGTTGCCCTCAACAAAGCGACTGGGAAGCTGATCTGGCGTGCCACGCTCACAGGCAATCCTCAACGGGGACAGAGCGGAGCGGGATATTCCTCCGCCGTCATCTCCACCGCTGGCGGGGTGCGGCAATATGTACAACTGCTTGGTCGCGGCGTCATTGGCGTTGAGGCCAATACGGGGAAGATGCTGTGGGGCTACGACCGCATCGCCAACACGACGGCCAATTGTCCTACACCGGTCGTCAGCGGGGATTACGTGCTCGTCTCGACCGGCTACGGCGACGGTGGCACCGCACTGCTGGAGATCAAAGGGAGCCGTGGACGAGTGACCCCGCGCGAGGTCTGGTACAAGCCCGCCAACGAACTGCAGAATCATCATGGCCAGATGATTCTGCTGGGCGACCAGGTGTACCTTGGTCACGGACACAACAACGGTTTCCCCACCTGCATCGACCTGAAGACGGGGCGTTCCCGGTGGGGTAAACAGCGCGGTGCAGGTCGCGAGTCGGCGGCGGTCGCGTATGCGGACGGGCACTTCTACTTCCGCTACCAGGATGGCACCCTGGCCCTCGTCGACGCCAACCCGTCAGCCTACAAGCTGAAGTCATCATTCCAGGAAGACTTTGGCGACGGTCCCCGCTGGGCACATCCGGTGATTGCGAACGGAAAACTCTATTTACGCACGAATGGAATCCTGTGCTGTTACGACGTGCGTGCAGGACGGTAACTTCTGAGCTGGCAAGACGTCGCTCCACAAGTTCTGGCTAGATTCCGCCGCATTCTATGCGCGACCTAGTCCCCAAATGCTGACCGGTTTCCGCGACGCTTCACGATTGGTGAAGTGTCGATTAAGATTCCGACAGGATGAGCCTCCCAAGATTTCCTGACGGAGTTTGAGTGCAGTCATGGCCGAAACCGGAAC
>JAGQQB010000521.1 GCA_020426425.1 Planctomycetaceae bacterium
CGGCTTCTGCAGCGGACGTCCCTTCGCAGTCATCCGGTAAATACGACCATGCTGATGATCGCGGTTGGGGTCGCGAACATTATGCTGCATGTGGCCGATGATCACGTTCTGCCAGTCCGAGACATACAGCGCCCCATCTTCGCCGACGATGGCGTCGGTCGGACGGAAGTTCCGGTCCGAACTGTTGAGCAGTTCGATGCCGGGTGTCCCCCAGACTTCGCCCAACTTGCGAGCTTTGGTTCCGCCATTCCCTTCTCCACCACTGATCTGGATGTTGACCGCAGCGACAACCTTGTCGCCGTTGAAGAACTCGATCTTGCCGTTGTTGAAGCGTGATTCGAATCCCTTGCGATTCCAGACCTTGAATTCAGAAATCTGCACAGGCTCCGCGAAATCTCCTCGCATCCATGGATTCTTCTGCATCCCGGTGTGGGCAAAGTTGTCTTTGTTCCCGTCAACGAGCAGTTTGGCTGGAAACTGTCCGCCGTTGTAGTCGCTCGACAAGGAGAGCGTCGCCGTGGCGGCAATGTTCTTGCCGCCACTCAAGGCTTCCACCTCAGCGATATTCATCTGTTGGTTGCCGTTGACGCTGAGCCGGAAACCGGTGACTTGGGAATCTTTCAAGGCCGGGTGATTGACAGTGATCAGCCCGCCGTCGTCCGTAATCGAAACGTTCTCCTGCTTCATCTCGGCAGGAGGCATTTCCGGTTCGAGATTGTCCCCGCGGTCCAGGTCGTACTGCTTGACCCCCAGGAACCCGATGGTGTTGCAGATCAGAAAGTCCTGCTGCAGTTCCTCAGGGAAGTGCTCAGACGACAAGATTTCGTCCGCAGCCACTGGCCGGAACTCCTTGGTCAGGAGTTCAAACATCTTGAAGCCGTTCTTCTCCGGACGCACCTGATACGACCGACCGCCGGTCCCGTCGTTCGCGTAGCAGTAGCCCCAGTAATCGAAGCTTGTGCCGTGCGGGTTTGGCGAGTTCCCTGCATGGGGATTGATGACGAATGTGCGGGGATCGAAGCGGTACATTCCCGACTCGCCAATGTTCAGGTTCTGACGCCACGGAGTTTCGTGGTTATGCACCAGGAAGATGCCGCTCTGCCAGTAGATGCCGCCATCGGGTCCGTAGATCAGATTGTTCGCGGCATGGTGCGTATCGGACGTGCCGAGACCTTGCAGCAGCACGATCCGTTCATCCGCCTGGTCGTCGCCATCGGTGTCCTTCAGGAACAGCAAGTCCGGCGCCGAGGTCACGATCACGCCGCCATTCCAGAACTCGAAGCCCAGCGGATTCTGCACGCGGGCAAATTCCGTGACGCGGTCGGCCCGGCCGTCCTTGTCGTCGTCGTGAAGAATGACGAGCGCGTCCTTCATCTCCTTGAGTGGTTCCCATTTCGGATACGTGTTCCAGCACGCCGCCCAGAGTCGACCTTTGCTATCGACCTGCATCTGCACCGGGTTCGCCATGTCCGGGAACATCTCTTCCGAGGCGAACACGTTGAGCTGATACCCTTCCGGGACTTTGATCGCCGCCATACTGTCGAGCGGACTGAGATACTCAACGCTCCCTTCCTTCTCCGCACTGGAGCTCTTGCTGCCCCCACCGACGTTGGAAGTCACTTTCACAGGAGGCGGGACGTTACTGTCGTCGGCCTTGATCCGCTGACCAGCCACCGCGGCCCAGATGACCGGGTCCCGATTGGCGGTCATCACATCGAGCATCGTCAGTTCATGCTTGAGCACGTCGGCATTGCTCTGACCATCGACGAACGTCAACGTCGACCGTCCGCCCCAGATGTCGTTGCCATCGGTCGCCCGATAGCGGTTGTGCCAATGCCAGTTCTTGTCCTGCACAGCGGCATAGACCTCCGCCACGCTGTTGGGGGTTGGCGCCGGTCGGTTGAGCAGCGCCTGCGAAATGATGCCCGCCAGTTCCTGATACCCTGCGTCGCTCAGGTGAATCCCGTTGAGCGTGAGTCGCTCGGGCCGGGCTGCGAACAATTGGAACGTGGCCGAGTACAGATCAACAAACGTCGACTCGGTGGCCGCCGCCGCCCGCCGGGTCGCCTCGGTGTACGCAGCGAGATTCGCATTGAGCTGAACGCCATCCGGCAGGTTGCGGTCACCAGTCTCCTCGTAGGCGATCGGACTGAACAACACGAAGCGGGCATCCACTCCCGCTTCCTTGCGGAGGGCCCGGTACTTTTCAACCAGGTTCGTCAACTCCTTCTGGTATGCATCGGCACCGGCGGGGCCAGCGAACGATTCGTTGTAGCCATACATCAGGAACACCACGCTCGGGGCGACATGCTGCAGATACTCTTCGTCGTTCGTGAATCCCTGATTCCGTGGCCGCTTGTTGACCATGTCCCCCGAGAAACTCATGTTCCGGAAGCGAACATTGAGCCCTTTGAGTTCGGTTTGCAGCACCGCCTCCACCCAGGGCGTATGTTGCATACGGTCCGCCAGTCCATTGCCATAAATGGCAACGACATCGTTCTGGCGAAACGCAAACGGTTCCGCCGCATGAGCGG
>JAGQQB010000522.1 GCA_020426425.1 Planctomycetaceae bacterium
ATCGTTGACCACATTTCAGAACAGTTCCACAAGAAGTACGGCGTCGATCCTCGCGAAGATCCCGAAACGATGATGACCCTGACGCAGGAGTGCGAACAGGCGAAACGCGATTTGAGCGAAAAGGCCCAGATTCCGATCACCGCGTACTACAAGGGGAACAGCCTCACTGTAGCGCTCACACGCGGCGACTTCGAACGAATGACCGCCGACCTGATGCTCCGCACCCGCGACACGACCGAACTCGTGATGCAACAGGCTGGCGTTGGCAAGGGGGAACTGGACGAAGTTGTGCTGGTTGGCGGTTCAACCTACATGCCCGTCGTCGAAACGATGCTGCGGGACGTGACGGGTCTGGAGCCGTCACGCGACGTCACCCCGGAAGAAGCGGTCGCTGAAGGGGCCGCCATCCATGCGGCCATTCTCGAAGCTCGGGCGACCGGCGGCGACTCCCGCATGGGACAGGCAGTGGTGAAGCGGCTGAAGTCGGTCGAATCTTCCGACGTCAACTCTCACTCGCTGGGGATCAAGATTACCGATCCGAACAACCGGACGCGGAAGATCAACCACATCATGATTCCCAAGAACACAACCATCCCGTTCAAGACCACTCAACGCTTCGTCACTAACTCGCCCAATCAACAGCGGATTCATGTCTGCGTGCTGGAAGGGGACGCGAGCGATCCCGATGCTTGCACAATCATCGGCGATTTCCGCATCGTCAACCTGCCACCAAATTTGCCCGCCGGTTCACCGATTGAGGTGACGTACCAGTACGACAAGAACGGTCGCTTCCTGGCCACCGCCAAAGAACTGGTGGGGAACACCGAAGCCAAGACCGAAATCGTTCGCGATTCCGGACTGACCGACGAATCCGTCGATGCACTCGAACTGCTCGCGGCAGAATACAAGGTCGAGTAGTTGGCGGGGTGGCGCTGCAGCGTGTTGAGAACGGGAGCGTCAACTCGTTTGAAGAATTGTTAGAGGATGGCACGTCGTCGGTCCCAACAGGTCCGTTGGTGGAAGTTGAGACCTGGCAGCCGCAGCGAGTATCGAGCTCGCCGGCTTGGGGAGTCTCTGGCAAGACGCAAGGAGTTGGGGAACAGGCATGGATTTTTACAAGCAGTGGCTCGGAATTCCTGATGGTCCCCGTCCGCCCGATCATTACGAGCTGCTTCGAGTCGTCCGCTTTGAGGACGATCCCGAAAAGATTCGCGCCCACTACAAAAAACTCAACGGGCATGTCCGCAAGTATGCGACCGGGCAATACATGCTCCAGTCGCAGGACATGCTCAACGAGTTGGCCCGGGCCATGCTCTGCCTAACCGATCCCGAACGCAAACGGGATTACGATGAAGGCATGGGCCGCGAGTTCGCGCCGGAGACGGACGAATTCGGACGTCAGCCATTGCTCGACATTCTGACGCGCAAAGGGGACATCACGCGCGATCAGAAACGGGAGGTCGAGGACTTCGCCGGTCGTCGCGGTCTTTCTCCGCAAGATGCGGTTGTGCAGATGAAACTCGTTGCGCCAGAGATCGCTGCTCGGGCGCTGTCGCGGCAATTTGGCTATTCGTATGTCGACCTGGAGGATATGGTCCCGGAGGACGACATCCTCGACCGCGTGCCGCGACAACTGGTCAAGCAGCATTCGTTCATTCCGTTGTTCATTGACGACGGGCAACTACTCATCGCCTGCATCGATCAACCGGAGCACGAACTGGAGGACGAACTCCGCTTGCGGTATGAGGTCCCCATCCGTCCGGTCATCACCACCCTGCGCGCGATCAATCAGGCGATCACGCAGTACTACGCGCCGGGCATGCGGGATGAGGCGAAACTGACGGCTTCAGCGAGTCCTACGGCCACTGGAACTAAGGGGGCCGACAAGGGACAGGTTAAGGTGACGAAGTCAAAGGCCAAAGGGGAGTCCACTCCCCGCAAGGCATTTGCCGAACTCTCGCCGAATGAACAGAAGGACCGCAAGCAGTTTGGCATGATCTTCATCGGCTGGAGCTTCATCATTCCGATGCTCCCTCAGATTCTCCTGAACTTCTTCCCGCAACTCACAGGCCGCGTCCCCAGTCTGGCGATGTGTCTCGCCGCCGCCATCGTGCTCTGCGGTGCCACCACTGCCTGGGTCACGCAGCGATATTGGAAGTAGGGAGTAGGGAGTAGGGAGTTAGGAGTTAGGAGCGTGGATTCAGGGAATTTGACTTTACGTCTGTCCCGAGAGCCAACGCCTCCGTGCCGCTCGACGACCACAGGCTATCGAATCACGCATGCAAGACATGCGTGCGGAGCGCAAGTGTGACGGAGTCAGACCCTAACTCCCAACTCCTAGATCCTAACTCCCCCACTCCCCACTCCCCACTCCCTACTCAGCGCATGCACAGAGCCTGTGAGATTGCTCTCACAGGCTCTGCCTTCCCCTCACCCAGAGTAACTTGGTGGACTGGGCCTCTCTGACGGATCTGGGATGAGGGTCTGCATCCGTCAGAGGCTTTCGATTACGGCACGAAGTTGTCCGGGAATG
>JAGQQB010000523.1 GCA_020426425.1 Planctomycetaceae bacterium
CACAAGGCACACCACGCGTCCATCACCAGCTTCAACCGTTGAAAGCTGCCACTTTTGCTTTCCAGCTCGGCCTTTTCCTTTTCCTGCTCAGCCAGCGATGGTCCGGCATTCACCGCTTCCGGACAGTGACCGGGCACCGGCCAGACCGTCGCCGTACAGGCTGTCCGCTGTAACGCAGCATCACGCTGCTTTCCATACACATCCCAGCGAGTGTCGATCAGGTCGCAGATCTTTTTGGCGGAAGCGATCTGCTCCTTCGTCCATTTGGGATTCGCCTGCTGAATGACCCATTTCTTCGCGAAGGCGCAGCGTTCCGGCCAGAACGACTTCATCAGTTTGTCGCTGTGCGTCGGCACCATGTCCGGATCGAAGACCAGGAAGTGATAGATCTCATCCTCACGACGTTCTTCACCGGGACGCAGCAACCGAGGGACACCGGGGGTGATTTCGCGGGGGCGGTCTTTGTTGAAGAGGGATGCGGCTTTGCTTATCGATGATGATCCCTCACTTCGGCTCTCTGCCCCAGTTGGGGCGGGTGGGGCTTGAGATTTCTTCTTTGCCTGAGCCTCGGCGAACTCTTTGGCCTTCTTTGCTGTCCAGGCGTGTTCGCCGCGTTTGAGCTGGTCGATGGTCCAGACAGCTCGGCGGGCTCCGATGAGGCTGTTGCCGCAGCGCAGTCGGAGGCCAAACCATGGCGTCGCTCCCGACTGATAGATGTCGCGGCCACCGGTTTCGCTCTTGTGAACCAAGAGCCGGTGTATGCAACCCAGCCACAGCGAGAGAGCACCCAGTTCCACGGCGGTGGCATTCAGGTCGACGCCATAGACGTTCCGAGTGGTGATGTAATGTTTGACGCGACGCAGTTCGTCCGTGTAACGACCGGGTTCGATGGAGGTTGAAACCAGAGCGTTGCCCCACGCTGCTGCCACTCCCTCATCCGCCGTTCGGGAACCGTCCGCCCCATTTGGGGAGACGGAATACTGGTCGGGATAGACAAACTGGCCGTCGGGGAATTGCTGCTGAAGCTGTTTCTGTTTGAGTTCCAGGTAGCGTTCGGCCAGTTGATCGGCGGCTTCGTTCAAGAACGCGCCGCTGCCCATCGCCGGTTCACAGATTTTCAGTTGCAGGATCTTGTCGGCATCATCGGGGCCGTAGTCCTTCAGCAATTCCCGCAGCGCCTCCTGCACCAGGCACTCCGTCAACACTTCCGGCGTGTAGTACGATGCCGACTGTTCACGATCGATTCCGTTCAGATGCAGGATAAACGTCCCTTTGGTGTAGATGCGGGGTTTACCGTCGGGCAGACGTTCGACTTCGTCTTTCTTGAAGTCATCGATGCGATCTTTCGGCACGAACCAAGAAGGCGTCTTTTTGTCTTTGAGGTCTTTGTCTGCCGGCTTGACGTGAATCAGATCCTGATCGGCGAACATGCCTTTGTAAGACAGCAATCCTTCGTAAACAGCCCCCAGCTGGTTGATGCCGAGTTCGGCATAGTTGACGCGGCCGATCGTGCGAGATTGCTTGTCGGTGCTGAGGGAAAGGCACCGGATGACTCGCTGCAGACAGCGATTCGGTAGTTTGGCTCGATTGAGCAGCGGCGTGGTGTCCGGAGAAAACAGTGTGGCGGTCAACGGCCGCACAGAGAACGCTCGGACGGTATCCGCTTCCCACGGCAGTGAGCGCTGTGGTTCGTTCGACGATGCTTCATGCGGATTGAAACCGCTGTGAATCACCGCAAACAGTCGTTTCAGATGTTCGTGAAAGTACGTCCCGGCTCCGGTTGAGTCCGTCAGCGGCACCAGTTCAAGGTCGCGGAGAGATTCCAGGCTGTAGCCCAGTCGATAGATATTGTCGTCGACTGGCAGAATCTCCAGCTCACCCCCACGTGCTTCCGCATAGAAACAGAACAGCAAGCGGTACACGAAGGTCAACGCTTCACGTCTCAGGTGCTCGGCTGTGATTTCAAACGTGTTGTCATCGATGGCAGGCAGATCAACCGGAATGAGGCGGCCCCCCGACATCAATTCGTCTCTGCTGAGTTTCAGCAGGGGTCGTCTTTCACGTTCTGTCCGGTCGCGTGCCCATTCGTTGACCAGCAGCTCGATCGCTTCACGAACCGCGAACTGCAGACTTTCCGTGACACTGTGAGCAAACTTGTGGCTTTGCTCTTCCAGCTTATCCAGCAGGACTTCGTCGGACTCTCCGCCGGGGCAAAGCGTGCTGTGTGACAGAAATGCCGCGACATGGTTGAAGGTATCCTTCTCTTTGCGACCGAAAGCATCGTCCAGATCGAAGGACAGGAACCGCCCCTGGGCAAAGGTGTGTCGATCCAGCAGCAGAACCTGACTGCCGGCCAGCAACAGGACCCATCGCGGCGCATCTTCTTCTGTCAACAAGCGGCCGATGCATCGCGTCCAGTCACCCTCGCACAGTTTGTGACTGGCCAGATCTTTCAGCTGGTCTGAGTACGGCTGCATGCCTAGCGGATCTTCACTGGGCATGCCTTCTTTCAGGCTGCCTTCC
>JAGQQB010000524.1 GCA_020426425.1 Planctomycetaceae bacterium
GTATTTCGGCCTCGGAGTCGCTGGCGAGCGTCATGGTGTTGCCGCTCGGTGCACAGATGCTGCTGTGCCCGATGAAGCGGAACCCATGTTCGGTGCCGATGCGATTAACCCCGGCGACGTAAGTGTTGTTCTCCATCGCCCGGGTGTTGATGCAGTGCTCCGCCATCGACTCCGCACCTGGCGGCCAGTTCGTCGGCAGGACGATTAGATCGGCGCCCATCAAGGCCAGACTGCGCGCTGCCTCGGGAAAGCCGATGTCGTAACAAATCAGCATCCCGATCCGCACCCCTTCCACCTCGAACAACTCGAAATCACGATCACCGTAGTCAACGAAGCGATCCACACCCAGATAGGGTAAATGCAACTTGCGATACGAACCGACCACTCCTTCCGGGCCCACGAGTACCGCCGCGTTGTAGACCCGCTCACCACTCCGCTCCAACATGCCGAACACCGCATACACATTGAGTTCGCGACAGGCAGCGGTGAACGCATCGGTGGATGGACCAGGAATCGGCTCGGTCACATCCTGAAAATCGGCCGCCGCATCGTAACAATACCCGGTGATGGCGCACTCCGGAAACACTGTCAACCGAGCCCCGGCCGCCGCCGTTTCCCGCAACGCCGCCAACATTGCCGCACGATTGAGCTCCGGCTCATGCCAGACAACATCCATTTGAACGGCAGCAATCTTCATGGCAGTGGCCTCGGTAGACGACAATTCAAGCTCTCATTCCGCAACGCCATCGCATCGTAACGATGGACGCATCCACCTGGAAATCCACCAGCCACTGCGAGAGCAGACAGGCGTGACTGACAGATGGTTGTCGTACGCGACGCTGCCAGCGTCGGTGGCGATTTGATTGAGGATCGAGGATTGAAGGACGAGGTATGTTGCCGGGCGTGAGTTTTCGACACGGTTTGAGCAATAGACGCCGCAAGGCCCTCCTCGTCGGCCACGAGCTGCGACACTGGCGGCTGGTGCATTGGGAACAGCCACGATTGGGTCGATGAGATGCTGCCGAGATTGACTCGCGTTCACTGGCAATGGACTCGCTAGAGTCGTCGCAGGTGTTGATGTGAACACCGCCACGCAGCCGGAGACGACCTTTCCAGCGGTCAGCGATCTGTCGGGAACGCAGTGATCACGTCACTGCCTTCGACCACGATGCGCAATTTGTAGCAGACGGGATGGTTCTTCCGTTGGCCAACACTGCCACCGGTAAAACCGATCTTCCGCTTCATGTCGACGGTATGCACCCAGCGATCCTCTTCCCGCTCGGACTTTACCTGCTTGCTCTTCTCCTGCACCAACAGCCAAGCCTCGTCGATCAGAGCGAGCACTTCTTCCTTGGTGCCGGTGAAGACCCCATGAATCGGCTTGTCTGGATTGTCTTCGGTATGCTTCATCACGTGGACGAGCCGGTGCCCATCGGCACTGCCAGGACCATACCGCAGTCCGGCGGTCGACTGGTAGACTTTGCCTGCCACCTGCTTAAGCTGACCCAGTTTTGGCTGCGACGCATCACTGGCTGGTTTGGTCGCGGTCGATCCGCCAGTCTTGGGAGTCGGATCGGCCTGCGGCGTTGAGTCGCGCGGTGGATTGCGCGGAATCGATGGCGTGGGCCGAGGCTTGGTGGCGGTCGGGGCGATTTGCGGTCTGTCTGAGGTCGAAGGACCGTTCTTGGGCTTTTCGGTCCGGGCAGGTTGTGTCCCCGGCTGATCCCCGGTTCCCCCAGGCGTCTGCGTTTCGACGGCGGCGACGGTGGTTGTTTCGCCGTCCAGCGAGATCGACTCGGCAATGGCGCGCAGTTCCTGATCCAGGTCCGCGGAGCTGGCCGCTGGAGCATCGCCATGGGTCGCCGACGGTCCCACTGGCGTCTCGCCGGAACTGGCTACCGTCCGGTCGTCATTCAGTCCAGGAAGCTTGACGTTGAACTTCTGTTCGAGCCACGGCTTGGCCAACAGATACAGAATGATTGCCGCGAGTGCGATCAGCACCCACTTTTGCTTGGCGGGCGAGACTTGAGGGGCGGCCTCGGACATCAATCAACTCCAGTTCGTCTATGGACTCAAGCCAGACAGACGGGAATGAATTCGTCAGCAACGACGAATCGGAACACACAGTGTGCGGTTCTTGCCCTCTGCAGGAAGTTCACTTCTAGCGAGTGTAGCAGACCGACCAACGTCGCGCGAATTACGTTCGGCCCATCGCCAGTTCGTCAACCGGTGCCCAACGCCGGACGATCTCCCGAGCACTGCGTAAACCATCGACCGCCGCACTCACGATGCCCCCGGCGTAACCTGCCCCTTCGCCAATCGGATACACGCCCGTCAGTCCGGGAACGGTTCGTGTTTCCCGATCGCGATCGATGCGGACAGGCGAACTCCCCCGCATTTCGGGACCAACGAGCAGCGCGTCCTGCAGAAACTTGCCGCGCCACTTCTTATCCATGATCGGCAAGCCCTGTTCGATCGCTTTGAGCACTGCTGGCGGCAGGACGGCATGCAGATCGGTC
>JAGQQB010000525.1 GCA_020426425.1 Planctomycetaceae bacterium
GCTCGTTCAGAGCGGTTGGGGCGCGTAGCGACAAGATGCCTGTTCGTGGGCGTCCAATCAGGTCTGGACGATTGCACTTGAATTGCTGGCTGCTGATGAATCATCGTGTGCCTGCGGCACCCAACCGCCCTGAACGGGCGGTCGGGCCACCCCGCGGTCGTGGCAACAGCTCACTACCTGGTCCGTGTGATGTGGT
Organism: Planctomycetaceae bacterium; assembly: GCA_020426425.1. Taxonomy (GTDB): domain Bacteria; phylum Planctomycetota; class Planctomycetia; order Planctomycetales; family Planctomycetaceae; genus JACKHO01. Next base: position 197 of record JAGQQB010000525.1, read on the forward strand.
CGATGCTCAAGAACGGAACCCTGTGGAAGGAATCAACCGCCGCATAACGTCCCGCCAACCTCACCCACAAAGGCCCCTGTGGTGGGCCTCCCTCAGAGCCGGTCATCGTTTGCCAGCAGTGGGTGAGCAACCGACGACCGGCTCCGACGAAGGCCCACCACACACCATAACTTGTTCGCCACAGCAGTCACGTTTCACGTTGAGATCGAGAGTGGGATTCAGGTGTTATCCCGTAGCAGGGCATGGCGCATTGCGACGCCGTTTGCTTGAATGGGAATCACCGCATAACGTCTTGTGGCGCCTCGCCTCGGCGAGTGATGCCGAATGGATGCCTGGGAAATCCCACAATCTTCCCGCTCCGACCTTGACGGAAACTTCCTCATGGATGCCCTGCTGTGAGGGAATGCGCTGCGGCGCGGCCGCGTCGGTTGGCGGTCGAGTTCTTTGACGGGATTTCTTTGACAGGATTAACAGGATCGACAGGATGATCGGGCAGGTGAAGCAATGCCGCATCTGCATATGCAACACCGGAGTCTCGTTGTGCCGTGGTGGTGAGCGACAAGGAAACACGTCTCGTCAACCTGACGGAGACGATCCTGTCGATCCTGTAAATCCTGTCAGATTCCCCGACAGTTCGAGACGCATTCAGCTTCGACCACCGCCGTACGCTAGGTCGTAACCCCTGTCTTTCCAAACGCTCCGGCAGAATCCACCGGTCCAACAATTTGACGTAAGACGTTTGCAAATCGAGGTTAACCATCAACTCACAGCAGATCGAGCGCCGTTCCTGCCCGCGTCAGCCCCAATCTCGTGCGTTCAATAAAGTCGTCTTGACCTGTCTGCGGAAACTGGCGTACTTTCCGCGTAACACGAAGGCAGTCATCGCCCCCTCCAATGCGAACACTGCTCATCGCCCCCGGAAATGGTTTGAGCTTCTTCCCCCCCCCAATAGCTCGCTGTTTCCGGGTTTTTTTTGCGCGCTGAGGTCGGTGGGCGCTGGTCTTGCTGGCGGCCTGCGAGGTCGACACTCAAAGTCGCTCGGGATGACTCGCACGTTCCCCCAGCCGATACAACCAGTGAAAGACTCCCACCAGCGCGGCCACAGCCAGTAACGAAACGACGAGCGGCCAGCCGGTGATGTGGGCGTCCACAAGTGTCCACACGAACTGGACGACGCAGAGGATCGAAACGAGGATCAGCGTTGGCGTCCTCGAGATCAGGTTCACGACGATCGCCCCAAATGGTGCCCCGACTGCTACGACAGGCGCTGCCGCGAGCCAGTTGGCGAAGACCTCGGGGTTAATGGAATAGCGATCTGGGAACGCTGCCGCGAGCAGATGATTGGTGGTGATCCCGACGACCGAAGTAAACGCCATCAAGATCACAGAGGTCGGAATCGCGATCTTCAGATCCGCCCGGTACAGCAGCACAAGCACGGCGTAAATGAGCATGTCGATGCCAACCCCGGTGATCGACGCGACAATGCCGCCCAGCACACCGATCAGCAGTCCCAATGGCCAGTCGCGCGTTCTCCACAAGTACGAGACCCCTTGGGCGCTGACGAGCTCCCGCATCCGGAGCAAATGCATGATGCCGAAACTGGCCCAGATGATGCCGAAGGTCAGTTGAATCCACAGGTCTGAAACGACCGGCGCGATCCAAGTACAACCGATGATCGTCCCCACGAGCGATCCAAGCAGGGCCGGACGCAGCAGCGGCCAGTCCACGTGCTGGCGCGAGGATAGGATATAGATGCTGGCCGACACCATGCCGATGGATTGAACAGCCAGACCGAAGTTGCGACCGAGTGTGGCTGGCTGGTCGAACAACAGCACGAGCACCGGGAAGCCAACGGTCCCGCCCCCCATTGGTGTTGAGCCGGCGATGTACGAACCGAAGGCCATCGCCACGGAAATGGGCCAATGTGTGCGCAACGCCTCCCACTGATTGGCGATGACGACATAGCTCAGCCAACTGGTATAGAACAGCGCCAGCCAGAGGAAGAATGGGGCAAGCCGTGAGCGATGTGACGCAGCGGAAGAAGGAGATACTTCAGAGATGGTGTTCATGGACGGCGGACGAAACTCGCCCTGGGCGGCCTACCGGCGGAGATCGACGGCACTGGCGGTATCACAGCAGCAAGCGACGCGAATCATCGCCGTCAGCGCGTGCTTTGGGAAGCGTACTTCGCGCCCATTTCGTTGAGAATCCGCATGCGGAGTTCCCGGTCGAGCAGATTGAAATGCGTTCGGCCCGGCACCAGTTCGATGCGGGCATCGCTTCCCAGTTCCGCCAACGATTGCTGCAATCGCCGCGTGGCTCC
>JAGQQB010000526.1 GCA_020426425.1 Planctomycetaceae bacterium
CCTCCTGCCACCACTCGTTTTCGGCATTGGGTCGCTTGATGATACCCAGCCCGTCACATGGCGATGTCGTCCGCCCCCCTGCCGTTTGATGAAGGACTGCGTCGTGGCCAAGTCTACCAGAGAGAAACCGAAGAAGCCACGTCCCGATTTTCGTTTGACATCCGGGGGGCGTACGAGATGATTGGTGACCGTTCGCCCCCTGATTGTCTTCATTTTCCGGTGTCGCCGCTGGGGGGGCGAGATTCGGCGAAGGCCCTACAGCTTCGCTTGTTCAGATCGTATCGAAGCCAGTGCGCCTCAGCATTCTGCCGTCGGCAGTCGTCATTCACTCCCCGAATCGTCACAAGTCAACAATCCCGATGCTGCCAGCGGCGTCCATCAGATGACACCGCTTCCAATTCACACGAGGTGACCAACATTCATCAGACGCACCTCCGAGCGAACCCCGCCCCCTTTCCTCTTGCCACATCACCCGGCATCTGGGAGAGTTCCGCGCTGCTGGCTGGCGAGGTGCCGGGGCCAGTGCTTCTCTTGAGTTCCGTCGGTGTGGTCGCTTCGTACGTCGCAGATTGTGATTATCGTGGCCGGGTGCCTGGGGATGGCCTACACCCAGCTCACGGCCTGCGCCGCCGCCATTAAGTACATCCAATCGCTCGGCGGGAACGGGTTCCACATCGGCATCTTCAATGCCCTCCCCACTGGCATGCTGTTCATGCAGTTTGTCGCCGCGCAGTTGGCCAATCGGCTCAAGTACCGGCGGAACTGGTGGTTCTGGGTGACGATTGGGCAGCGGCTGCTGCTGTTGCCGTTCGTGATCGGGCCGTGGCTGATGCCCTCGCTGGGAGACGCCTTCTGGCTGTGGGCGTTTCTGTTCGCCTGGGCGGTGAACAACGGCCTCACGCACTTCAGTACACCGCTCTGGCTCTCCTGGATGGGAGACTATCTTCCCAAGGAAGGGCTCAATACGTATTGGGGGCTGCGGCACCTGTGGATGCAGTTCACCGCCGCGCTGATGCTCTTGGGGAGCGGTCTGTATCTGCTCGATCCGGCGAGCGACTTTCGCTGGGGCTACGCGATGCTGGTCCTCGTCGCCACGGTGCTCGGGGTGATCGACATCCTGATGTTCTACAAGGTCGATGAACCGCCGGTCACGCCACTGCCGCAGGCGAGTGTGTGGACGGTGCTCAAAGGACCGTTCCAGCATCCCGACTTCCGCCGCTTCATTGGTTTCACCTGTTTCTGGCATGTGGCGGCCATGGTCGGGGCGCCGTTCATCAGCCTGTACTTGCTTGAGTGGGTCGGCATGTCGCTGTTCCAGGTGCTGCTGCTCTGGACCTTCTCCTGGATCGGCGGGGCCGTCAGTTCGCGCCTCCTGGGGCAGTTGGCTGAAGCGTACGGCAACCGCCCGGTGCTGATCATTTGCACCACGCTGAAGTCGATCAACATGTTCGCGCTGCTGCTCGCCGGTCCAGGCAATACCTGGCTAACGTTCGCCTGGCTCGCGCCGCTGTTCATGATCGACATGGCGCTCAACACCGGCATCGCCATCGCGAACAACGGGTTCATGCTCAAACAGTCCCCTGCCGCCAACCGGACGATGTTCATCGCCGCTGGCACCGCCGTTGCCGGACTCGCTGGCGGGCTGACATCGGTCGTGTGCGGCTTCATTCTCGTCTCGCTCGGCGACTGGTCGATCGCACTGCCCGGCTACACGATCAACGGCTTCAAAGCCTTGTTTCTCACCAGCATCATGCTGCGGTTCATCGCCGTCGGCCTCGTGCGCTTCGTGCAGGAACCAAAGTCCCGCAGTGCGTCGCATGTCGTCACGGTACTGGTCGGCGTTGATGTCACCCGAGTGCTGCGGTTCCCGGTCGGCCTGTATCGTCGCCGCCGCTTGCAGGAAGGATTGCCGCAACCAGACAATGGACAGGAAGTCAACCAGACGGAAGAAGACAACTCACTCTCACTGGCGACCCCATCTAAGTAGCAGGCACATTCCATGTGCCGTCCGCAACGATCAAGGCGTCAGAGCACCTTGGGATTTGGCGTTCAGGATGATCCAGTGTCGCCCGACTCTCCGAGTCGGGTTGAGTCCGGTTTGAGCGACGAATGCGTCCTTCCAGGTTGGCCCCGAATAGGGACTCGGCGTGATTCGGAGAATCGTGCGACACTGGTGCGGTCCACGCTCGGGTGCCACTGGCTATGCCAGTGCTTGTCTCCCCACAGCGTCAGTTTCAACCTCATGCGACACGACGACTGGTAAGCGAGATCGACGATCAACCCGGTCCCTGCGACGTGCCAACACTGGCGGAGCCAGTGGCACCCGACGACCACTTTCACCGAGCAATCGTCAATCCTCAACCATCTCAACGGCGGCGCAGCCACCCTCAACCATCTCAACGGTGGCGCAGCCACCCTCAACCATCTCAACCCCACACAGGAAAGTCTCCGCCGCTACGTCCGCAGCAACTGCGGAATGACCTCGCCAGCAACATCGGT
>JAGQQB010000527.1 GCA_020426425.1 Planctomycetaceae bacterium
TGACTGGCGTGCAGTATCCCGAAGGTCACAAGTTCCAGGTCGAAGGGATCGACGAATCGCTCGTGGTGTACGAAGGACAGCTGGTCCTCAAGGGCCAACTGGAAGTCCCCGCCGACGCGGCGGCTGGGGAGCAGGATCTTGAAGTGAAGCTGAAATATCAGGCCTGCAACAACGAGAATTGCCTGCGTCCTGTGACGTTGACACTCACCGGCAAGGTGAAGATCGCCACAGCCGGAACCCAGGCGGCGGCAATCAACCAAAAGCTATTCGCCGCTCCCGAGCCATAGCGTCACAACCAAGCCCGCCGTTCGCAACGGCGGGTCCTCCCCACAACACACCAGCGCCCTCAATCAAACGCCGGCGCCAGCGTCCCGTTCTCCAGTGTGTACGGCAACCACAGCAGCGACAACTCGGCCACGTCCACATCGGACTTGCGGGGGGTCACCTCGTACTCCTCGATGGTCAGCTGTTCCAACGAGAGTGACGCCTGCAGCTCATCGATCTTCTGTTCGAGTTCCTTCTCGAGACCCTCTTTCTCCTCAAGAATCGACTCCAGATTCTCCTCTGCGCGACGGATATCGCCCCGCTGTTCCGCAGCGCGCGACGCCGCGCGCGCACTCGTGCCCACCTTCGAAAGATTCGTGGAGCTGAAGGTCTTGCGACCAAACAGCGCCCCGAGTACCGAGGTCCCGAATGAAATCGCTGCCGACATCGTTGCCGACGATGCCTGCTGCTTCTCAATCTCGATCCGTTGCTCGGCCTTCCGCACCTTTTCCTGCAACGACTCGAACTTGCTGCCATACGAAGTCCGCAACTTCTCGAGCTCCAAATCGCGCTGTTCGTGCGCCTGATGCTTGAGTCGGGCGCGGAAGTCCCCTTCAGTTTCCGTTGCTTTGGAGTACAGCTTCAGTTCCGGACAATAGCTGAGCACAAGGCGTTCTTCACGATAAAGATTGTCTTTGAGCGCCGTCCCCAGGCTGCCGAACGACCGTGTGCGAGTACAGTCACTCGGCAAATTCTGAAAACCGGAGTGCGGGACTGGATTGTCGGTCAACATGAGCGAATCCGGCTCAACTGCCTCCGACTCGATCCAGATGTCGCGGCTCACTTCGTCACCCACCCGGACCATGCGGACGACATCCTGCCAGATGTCGACGTCGCTCTTCGAGTCGACGAAGTGCAGCTTTCCTCGCCCCAGCAATGCCGGGACATAATCAATACTTGCCTCACGTGGCACGCGGCGGGCGACTTCGGCAAACTTCTGCGGGATTTCCGGCGGCAAGATTGGCTGAGGATTCGGCAGCGATTCTGGCGTCGCCACAGGGGGCGGCGCAGCGGCAGCAACTTGCTGTGTCACACCAGGTGATCGCGCTGCCCCGGTCGGTGTCTGCGTGGGTAGTGCTTGCTTGATGGGATCCATCAGTTGTGCAATCTGCGCCCGGGTCAGCGGTCCGCGCAGATACGAGAGTGCCCAGCGCGTCTGAAAAATCACCGGATGATCGTCGTGAACATTGTTGAGCAGGAACACACGACTCCCCACAGCAGAGAGGATCTTCTCCATCTCCTGCCGGTCAAACGAGACTCCCGCGTTGGCCGAGGCGCCTTCCAAACCATCCAGCACACGCAGCTTGTCGCGTTCCGTTTGCAGTCGGCCCAAGAACCACGTACCCGCGTTAGAAAGCGCCTTGTAGTCCAGATCGACAGGATTCTGTGTCGCCAGGACCAAACCAAGTCCAAACGCGCGCGCCTGCTTGAGCAGCGTGAGCATCGGCATCTTGGAGGGCGGATTCGCGGTCGGCGGCAAATAGCCGAACACTTCATCCATGTAGAGAATCGCCCGCAGACTCGATGTGCCCGACTGCGTCCGCATCCAGGCGAGCACCTCATTGAGCAAGATGGTCACAAAGAACATCCGTTCGGCATCGTTCAAGTGGGCGATCGAAAGAACGGTCAGTCGCGGCTTGCCTTCAGGTGTGTACAGCAGTCGCTGAATGTTCAGTGGTTCCCCCTGGGTCCAGGCAGCGAAGCCCGGTGAAGCGAGGACGTTGTTGATCGTCATCGCCAGTTCCATGCGATCCTTCGCCGGAAAGATCGTCTCCAAATCCATGATGCCAACCTTTTGAAACGGCGGCTGCTGGATCTCGCGAATGAGCGCTGGCATATCGAGATTGCGTCCCTGCCGCCAGGCATTGTCGAGAATGTTCGACAAGAGTATGTGCTCGCGAGAGCGCAGTGGATCGGCATCGATCCCGAGCAGGGTCAATAGCCCGCTGACGGCAGACATCACGCGCTCGCGCATCGCGTCCACACTGTCGCGCACTTCCGGCGGTGGAGCATCGAACGATTTCAGAATCGTCAGCGGCAAGCCAGCATCGCTGCCGGGGGTGTAAATGGTGACCTCGGCCGCATCGCGGAGTCGTTGCAATCGATCTTGCGGCTGTTCCCAGCTGGCGAGGCCCTTCTGCCACAGCGCGGCGCGATCGCTGGCGAACTCGTC
>JAGQQB010000528.1 GCA_020426425.1 Planctomycetaceae bacterium
GCCAGATTCATTCTTGCTTGTCGCGAACGAGAAATGACAATCGCAACCTGCGTGCCAAACCTCAATTAGAGCGAACATTTTGACGCAACCAATTACCAACCAAACACATACAACACAAACCGAAAAACCTGCACCGAACGCCACTTGGAAACAAGCGTACACTAAATTGTAACTTTGGCAGAAATCGGGGCCGTCTCAGATTGAGACGTTACAATTTCACGCGCCATCAACTCGTACAAACCGGCAGTTCCTGCGGGGTGATTCTGGGGAAAGCGAACCACAATCTTGTCCTCACCACGGTGTCATTCATCACTCCACCGGGACCGCTGAATCTGCTCCACAACCGGACTGGTTGAATGCGAGCCGCGCAAGGGGTAGGATGATTTCTGCTATTGCACCGCCTTTCCCGCGACATCTGCAACAGATCGTTCTTCTGCAACGGCCCTGGACGCCATCTGCAAAACCGGTCGTCGCTCCGCGCTATTCGCACCCGTTCCATTGCATGTCCTCGACAATCGACCTCACCACGATTGACGACCCACAAGATGCGGTCCATGCGGCAGTCCGCATGCTGTGCGAGGGGGGCATCGTGGCGATCCCCGATGATTGCGGGATGGCACTGAGCGGACTGGCCATCCACTCGTCGACGATCGAGCGACTGCAAGAGCTCCGGTCACATTGGAAGTCTGGAATACCGGCGGTCGCACTCCCTTATCCGGAACTGCTCGACGACTATATTGAACCCTCAGCACTCGCGAGCCGGCTGACACGGCATCTGCTGCCTGGACCGCTGGTCGTGGAACTTCCCACGAGCGAGGACAAGCTCGCCTCGGCATGGTCGGCTGAGGCTGCGGCTTGGTGTAGTGGGGCGTCCTCCAACAGCTGGAAGTTCGCGGTCCCGGCTGATCCGCTCCAAAGCGAGATCCTGACTTTACTTCCCGCCCCGTTGCTGACATTGACGGTTCCCACCCACGGCGCCCAGGTCACCACACCAGTCAATGGGGTCGACCTCACCATGCTCGGCAGCCAGCCGCGTTACGAAGGGGGGCCAACGGTCATCGCCGTCCATGGAACGGCGTGGACCATCACACAACCGGGTGTGCTGTCAGAGCGAATGATTCAACAACAATTGTGCGACGTGTTCCTGTTTGTCTGCACTGGAAATACCTGTCGCTCACCCATGGCGGAGGCGTTGTTCCGGCACCGAATCGCCCGTCGAATGGATTGCCGTGAAGATGACTTGCTCGACCGTGGTGTAATCGTGATCTCAGGGGGTTTGGCCGCCTACCCTGGAGCGCCAGCCAGTCGCAACGCTATCGTGTTGCTAAACGAAGATGACGGCATCGATCTGCGCGATCACGCCAGCCAACCGATCACCCAGGATTTGTTGATGCGTGCCGATCTCGTGGTGACGATGACCGCCGCGCATCGCGAAGCAATCGTCTCAACGTTTCCCGAACTCCGATCTAAGACGCGCTTGCTGGCGGCCGATGGCCGGGACATCAGCGACCCTGTGGGCGGCGATCTCGACGAGTACCGCCGATGCCGCGATGAAATCCTGGGGTACATCGAGCAATTGGTCGCCGAACTAGACGCCGGTTCCTGAGCGAATACACTTTATTTTGTCGGGGCGTGCCAGGATCCAAGAGGTTCCGAACGTACATCCCCTGAGTTTGAGAAACCAATGAAGATCGCCGTTGCCAGTGACCATCGTGGAGTCCGCGTGAAGGGGCAGATTCTCGCCCAGATCGCCGACATGGGCTTTACCGCGCTCGATTTCGGGCCCAGCGAGGAGAAATCGGTCGACTATCCCGACTATGCGGCGAAAGTTGGAGAAGCGATCGCAAGCGGTGAGATTGATCGCGGCATTCTCATTTGCGGTACCGGCATGGGGATGTGCATCACCGTAAACAAGTTTCGCGGCGTGCGTGGCGTCAGCTGCCACGATGATGTCACCGCCGAAATGAGCCGCCGCCACAACAACGCCAATGTGATGTGCCTCTCCGCCGACATGCTTGGCGACAAGCTGCTCAACCGGATTGTCGACATCTGGATGAAGACCGATTTCGAGGGCGGCCGACACCAGCGACGACTCGACAAGATCGCCGACATTGAATCAGCCGTTGGCTGCGGCTCCACTGCGGCCACCGTTGAGCGGACAAGCTGCAGCGGCGAGTAGTCGAGCTGACTCTCCTACTCGGTCGCATGAATACGGTTCAGCAGTTCACCGAACTGCCCGGTCACGATCTGGCGATCGAATTCGCGTTCTGCAAGTTCTCGAGCCGCGCTGCCTGCGATGATTCGCCGCTCACGGTCATTCCGCCACTTACGTACAGCCCCAGCAATGTCCCGCACCAGCGTTTCGCCCGGCGGGCAGACGCTGCCCAACTGGTGCCGCTCGACGATCTGAGCGAGTTCACACTCTGGGGGTGCGAGCACGATCATCGGCACTCCTGCCGCGAGCACGCCGTACAGCTTGCTTGGCATCAGGCATTCA
>JAGQQB010000052.1:0-11712 GCA_020426425.1 Planctomycetaceae bacterium
CGGCCCGGTCATGCTCGCGGTGAGCGGGGACGCGCCTGGTCCCGACCGCGGCCCGCGCCGGGCGCCGGTAGACTCGGCGCCATGCAGCTCAACATCGCCCTGTTCGTGGCCGGGCTCGCGCTCGTCTCCACCAGCTCGTCGCGCGAGCCCGCGCCCCTCGAGCAAGACTCAGGGCGAACGCAGCGCGCGCCGAACATCGTCCTGATCCTCGCGGACGCCGCAGGCTTCGCGGACTTCGGGTTCCAAAGAGAGCCAGACTCAGCGCTCGCGCGGCGGACGCCCAACATCGACCGGATCGCGCAGGAGGGCGCGCGCTTCGACTCATTCGCGATGTCCGGCTGCGTCTGCTCTCCGTCCCGGGCCGGCTTGTTGACGGGGCGCTACCAGCAGCGCTTCGGGCACGAGCGCAACATCCCGCCTGGTTACATGAAGGGTGGCCTCGACCTCAACCAGGTGACGATCGCGGATCGGCTACGGGCGCTGGGTTACCGCACCGCGTGCATTGGCAAGTGGCACCTCGGTTATCCCAAGCCGTACCAGCCGCTCGAGCGCGGGTTCGACCACTTCTACGGCCTGCTGCAAGGGTCGCGCTCCTATTACCCGATCGAGGCGCCGAGCGCACACAGGGTCTTGCTGAACGACCGTGAGCCGACGGAAGAGGTCGGCTACGTCACGGACCGCCTCGGCGACGCGGCGATTCGCTTCATCCAGGCCAACCAAGACGAGCCGTTCTTCTTGTACCTGTCGTTCACGGCGCCCCACGGGCCGCTCGAGCCGAAGAGCGAGGACCTCGAGGCGCTCGCCGACATCGAAGGCCTGCGGCGGCGGAAGTACGCCGGGCTCGTCAAAGCGATGGATGACAACGTCGGTCGCGTGCTCGCGGAGCTAGAGCGCTTGCACCTCGACTAGGACACGCTCGTGGTGTTTACCAACGACAACGGCGGGCAGACGGCCCTAACCGCAAGCAACGCCCCGTTGCGGGGCAAGAAAGGTCAGTTGTGGGAGGGTGGCGTGCGCGTGCCGCTGGTGATGCGCTGGCCAGGAGTGATCCAAGCCGAGCAAGTGTGCGACGAACCGGTGATTTCGCTCGATTTCCTGCCAACATTCCTCGCCGCCGCAGACGCCATGCCGCTGGCAGATGTGTCGCTTGATGGCGTCAACCTGCTGCCGCTGCTGAAGGGCGAGATCAGCAGTCTGCCCGAGCGATCGCTGCACTGGCGAAATCAGGGGCCACGTGGCCCGATCTCGATCCGTCGCGGTCCCTGGAAGCTGATTCATCAGCGTGGCGACAGTCCGACACCGGAATTGTACAACCTCGATGACGACATCGCCGAGACACGGGACGTCGCCGCCGAGCATCCGGAACTGGTGGGCGAACTTTCGGCGGCCATGCAGATCTGGGAGCAGCAATTGGTAGATCCACTGTGGGGTGGTCGTGGTGGGGCGCGAACGGCGGACGCGGCACCTAAGAAGAACTCGTCTCCCAGGAAGAAACGCCAGGCGTCGGGGAATTCGAAATGAGTAGGCCCGGCGAATCAGCGCAATGCCGCGTTTCGGTCTTGCTCTCGGCAGCTTTCCTTGGCGCCTCGATTGCGTTGCATAACGCGGTTCTGCTGGCGCAGGAGGAGACTGGCGCAGCGACATCTGCAACTCCTGAGATTCTGGACGTGGACGAGATCGTGCACCAGGCTGACGCGGTGCTCCAGCACTGGCGCTCGCAACCCGCCGATGCGGAACTCGTGCGGCAACAGACACAGTTGATCGAGTCACTGCGGCAACTGCTGCAGAGTCAGTCCTCGGTCCCGGATCCATTACCCATGAGTGAAAATGCGGCATCAATTCCCGAGATGAAGATCCCGGAGGCGGTCTCCTCAGCCCTAAACGACGCCGCGACCGCTGGAGCAAGCGAGGCCCCCATCGGCGTCGTCCCCACCGGCAATCGTGAAGCCCTGTCCGACTCCGTGTGGGGACATCTCCCACAGCATGAACGCGAAGAACTGTATCGCACGTTCAACGAACGCTATCTGCCGCAGTATGAACGAGCCCTGTCCGACTACTTTCGGGCGCTGGCAGAGCAACCGGTTCCGGTTAAAGAATAGAGAGAGTGGGAGCACGGATCGAAAGATTGTCGTGCACGCCCCCCCACCACCGTTCGCCGTATCCAATTCGATCAACAAATGAGCCCCCTCGCGACTCAGCGCGCCTCTGACTCGGCAGGAGCCACGCCCTCGCGTCATTAGATTCTTGAAACGCGGAGGGCGCCAGGGGCGCAGAGTTATGGGGAAAGGTCTCCTGCCTGCTCTGCGAACTTGGCGTCCTCTGCGTTTCTACTTTTGTGTCGACTACAAGCAGGTGAACCGGGGCTGACCGGCACCCTGACCGCGAAGCCGAGAGCGACATCCGGCGACTTGTTCATCGCCGACCAACCAAAGCCGAATGCATGCTCAACATCGGCCAGACAAAGCGGCGTCAAGGTTGCACGCGAGAGGCTTCGGTACGAGGAGTGACCGCCATTGGTTCGATGTAGCCTGAGCAACCCGTTGAAAAACCATTCGAACGAAAACCCGCATCGTGAGCAAGGGACATTGGCACTCGCTTTCGCGGGGCATCGTTCCCTCGCTGACACTTCGGGTTTCCTTTTTCAACGGGCTGTTAGCTGGCGTCCACAACGACGGCGGCCGCTTGACCAGCGCGCGTGTAATTGGCAGCCACGAACAACTTGTTGTTGGTCGTTTGCGGAGCACCGGTCACCAGATTGACACCCAGGGTCGGATCGGGATTGGTCGAGTTCAGGGTGTAAGGAATGTGCCCAGACTCGAGGGACAGCAGCGAGGCCGCGATCTGAAGAAAGCCACCGCCAGCACCAGGATTTCCGGTGAAGCCTTTCATGGAGGTGACCGGAACACTGCTTCCGAACACCTCGCGAATTGCGGCGGCCTCAGCGGCGTCGCCCAAGATGCTGCCGTTGCCATGTGCGTGGTAGTGCCCGACCTCGTTGGCGCTGACCCCACTGCGGCGCAGCGCGGCCTGAATGCTGTTCACCAATGCCCGATGTGGATCGATTTCGCCGTCAGGGCGTCCCACGCAGGAAGAGGCACCGCCGTAGAGCCGCCCCCAGATCTTCGCGCCACGGGCCAACGCATGCGATTCCTCTTCGAGCACCAGACAGCCAGCGCCTTCGGCCGCAACTTGACCCACACGGTTCGAGTCGAATGGTCGGCAACTCGATTCAGGATTCGCTTCGTCGCACCCCAACTCCTCCCAGAATCGTCCATGCACAGTCCGGATGGGGTGAACTCGGGTTCCCGTCCCACCGACAAGCATCACGTCGGCGGCCCCTCGCTCCATGATGTTCAGCGCTTCGGTCAGCGCCACACCGGTCGAGGCTTCATCTACGGTAACGGAATTGTTCGGGCCGAGTGCCTGGGCGAAAATCGCAATGTGGCACGCAGGCATGTTGGGGAGATACTTGAGCATCCACAACGGTTCCATTTTCGCCAGTCCGGTCGCCCCCCAGCGATCCATCGTGAATTCGCCCTGATCGTTGAGGCTGGCTGTGGCGGCGTCTCCCAATTGATCGGGGGAGAAGAACATCAGGTTGGCCCCGTATTCGACTCCAAAGCGCTCACGATCGACGGCATCAAGGTCAATGGCGGAGTCTTTGAGTGCGAGCATGGCGGCCGCTGCGCCCAACTGAATTTCGCGACACATCACCTTGAGGGCTTTGCGCTGCTCTTTCTCACTGAGGTATTCCTTCTTGGCGGATGTGTCATCGAAGTCCCAGACCTCACCACCGATCCCGCCAGGGGTCGCAGCCCCTTTATAGGACGAGATCTTCCGCACACCGCAGTGTCCGCCTTGCAGGCTGCTTAGGAAGGGATCGCGACCGATGCCGATCGGCGATACCAATCCCATGCCGGTAATAACCACTCGTCGTTTTGCGTTGCTTACCATCGTCAATTCGCTGTCGACCAAATCTGTCGTCTTGTTTCTTGCCGTTTCGCCGACTCCCCTTCGGGGCAGAATATGCGAACGGTTCCGATTCTACGACTGTTCGCGCGCACTGCGAACCGTCCCGGCGTTCGCATCTTAGCGGTCAATTCGATGCAGGGCGAGACCACAGCGCAACGAGTTGTCGCAATCTGAGGCAAATCCACAGCGGCTTGTTCAGGATTCTTTCCGCGCCGCAGCCAGTCGTTCGGGAATTCTGGCCGATGGACTCTGTGGCAGATTGTGGGCGAGTTGAATTTCCAGTGCCAGGGGTCCAAACTGTGCCGTTGACGAACTTTTCCGGCGTACGACACGCCCTGACCCCAATCCTTGAAGTCTTCCATGCACCCAGTCCTGATTGATGGTCAATGGCGTAACTCACTGGCGACGGATGGTTTCCGAGCGATGAACCCCGCCACGCGTGAATCGCTGGCTGACGAGTTTCCGATCAGCCCCTGGTCCGAGGTTGAGGCGGCAATCGAGTCGGCACATCGTGCGGCGCAAGTCGTTCGGGAATGGCCGGGAGAACGGTTCGCCGCGTTCCTTGAACGATATGCCGAACTGTGTGAAGCCTCTGCCGACGCCATCATTTCTGCGGCAAATCTCGAAACCGCGTTGCCGATCGAGCCACGACTGAAAGGAGCGGAGTTCCCGCGAACAACGAATCAACTGCGTCAGGCCGCTGCTGCAGCTCGCGAAGAATCGTGGCGACTCCCAACGATCGATTCCGGAGCGAACATCAGGTCGATGCTGGGCCCGATTGGACCGGTCGCCGTTTTCGGCCCGAACAATTTTCCGCTCGCCTTCAATAGCATCGCTGGCGGGGACTTTGCGGCCGCGATTGCGGCTGGCAATCCTGTCATCGCCAAAGGGCATTCCGCCCATCCCCGGACGACGCAATTGTTTGCCGAAGCGGCTCAGCAGGCTGCAGATGAGACGGGCATGCCACCAGGATTCGTGCAATTGATTTACCGCACCAACCACGCAGATGGGGCGAAGCTGGTGGGTCATCCATTGCTCGGGGCCACCGGTTACACCGGGTCACGACACGCAGGTCTGGTCCTCAAGCAGGCAGCCGATGCTGCTGGCAAGCCGATCTATCTGGAACTGTCCAGCGTGAATCCCGTGGTCATTCTGCCCGGTGCACTCCAGGAGCGTGGCGACGCGATTGCCGGAGAGTTTACGGCCAGTTGTCTGATGGGGGCTGGTCAGTTCTGTACGAATCCAGGACTCGTGCTGCTGATCGCTGGCCCAGAAACAGACCGTTTCATTGAGACGACTCGCGATCAGTTCACGGCTGCCCCAGTAGGCACTCTTTTAGGACCGGGCGTTGAGGCGTCTTTGCGGCGGGGGATCGCCGAGCTGCAACAGGCCGGCGCGGAGTTGCTTGCCGGGGGAGGCGAGGTCGATGCCAGCCGGTGCTGCCACGCCAACACACTCCTCAAGGTGAGTGGGGCAGGTTTCCTCCAAGATCCTGCTGGTCTGCAGACAGAAGCCTTTGGAAACGCATCACTGTTGGTGGTTGCGGCATCAATCGAGGAATTGCGGCAGGTCGCGTCTGTATTAGAAGGGAACCTTACGGGCTGTATTTACAGTCACACGGGCGGCATTGATGACGAACTGTACAGCATCGTCGCCCCCGAACTGCGGCAACGTGTAGGCCGATTGCTCAACGACAAGATGCCCACCGGCGTCGCTGTCTCCCCTGCGATGAACCACGGCGGCCCCTTCCCCGCGACAGGCCACCCAGGATTCACCGCCGTCGGCATTCCCGCCTCCTTGCGCCGCTTCGGCATGCTCCAATGCTACGACGGCGTCCGCCCACATCGATTGCCCCCGGTCCTACAGGACGCTGGACTGCCTGGTGCGTGGCGACTTGTGGACGGAACATGGCGACAAGGTGAGTGAGGCCGCTCACGGTTGTAAATAGAGTTGCTCATCGCCCTGAACAGCCAGATAGGACCGATCAGCGGCGACATCTGCAAATTCCGACTTCGTTCCATCCGGCCAGTTGATCGTCAATCGCGGACATTGTGTCGCCTCACCCAGGCCGAAGTGCAGCAAGGTCTCATTGTGTGATTGGAAACTCCCACCGCCATCCAGTGTTTGCAATTGGCTTGACTCGCCACCGTCCGCGACGACCTTGGCCCCAATCGCGTCTCGGTTGCCCAAGCCAGTTCCGACAAGTCTCAACTGAATGCAGTGACCGCTGTCCGATGTCTCGTTCAGCAGGACCTGCGATGGTCGCTGCGTGTCGGTCATGATGACATCCAGCCGCCCATCGCGATTCAGATCGCAGCGCGCCACTCCACGGCCAAACGCTGGTGCCGTGAATGTCGCACCACACTGCCGTGACACATCGGCAAACGTCTTGTTGGCCCGGTTCCAGAAGAACTGTGGCGGTATTCCGTAGGGCTCATTGTTGCCCGCCCACATGTTGTCATCCACATGCCCGTTGGCCACAAACAAATCAAGCCAGCCATCGTTGTCGGCATCCAGGAACGTCGTGCCCCAGCCCATGGTTGACCGCGAGTAGCTCCCGAGCCGCGAGGGAATCGTCGCGTCGAGAAATCCGTTCCCGGCCATGTTCTCGTACAAGACGTTCGGCTCCGCGTAGAAGTTCGTGATGTGCAAATCGAGGTCGCCATCGCGATCGTAATCACCGGCGGCAATGCCCATGCTGGATTCCGCGACACCCGAGGCATTCACCGCGCATCCCAGAGTGAGTGCCTCGTCGGCAAACTCCGGATCAGCGTGAGCAACGGACTCGTCCCGCGGTGCTTGACGCACATACAGAAAGTTGGGCATCCCATCGTTGGCGACATAGATGTCGAGACGACCATCGCCGTTGAAATCGGCGATGACCACACCCAGTCCCTTGCCGTCAACACCGGTGATTCCGGCAGCGCTGGTCACATCCCGCCAGCCTCCCACACCATCACTCAACAGTAGCCAGTCGTCCGCTGCCGCATACTGTGTTGGAGAACACTGCATGTAACCGTCTGGGCTTTCTGGACGTGGACAGAGCTTTGGATGCCGCATGTTATCCTGAACATAGTTGACCACGTACAGGTCGAGGTGTCCGTCGTCATTAAAGTCCGCGCATGCCAGACTGGAAGTCCAACTCGCTGGCAAGTCGGTGAAGGCGGTGGCATCCCGGGAGTATGTACCGTCCCCGTTATTCCAGAACAGTTGCAGTCCGTCGATTGCTCCAATCACCAAGTCGGCAAAGCCATCGCCATTGAGATCTTTCGCGGTGCAACCCGTGTGGTAACCGGTGGATTGCAGTGCCGAATGGTCCGTGACATTGACGAACGCTCCCGAGGTCCCGCGAAATAACACATCGTGATGGACGTCGGCGTCATCCAGTTCGGGATAACGGCAACCATCAATGAACAGCACATCAGGTCGGGCATCGCGATCGAAGTCGAACACTCCGCAACCACCACCGTTCGCCTCCAGGATGCGATGCTGTCCGCGAAAGTCGTTGTAACGGGTGAATTGCAATCCCAACTCGGCAGAGGACTCGCGAAACCGAATGGGCGAATCGACAGTTGGGACCGCTGGCACATTCGCCGACAATGTTCCTGCCGGCTCCTCCGCGCCCATTGGGTCCGATGGCGTCGATGTGCGCTCTTCGGGCGGATTTACGGGAATCGGTTCGGTCTGCGGCGAGCAGCCTGCGAACAGCAGCAGACATAAGGCGACGCTTCGCATGTTCCCGATCAGTGAGTTCATGGCTTGCCCTCTTCGACCTGCAATGATTCCAGGAGCTGTTGAGCGCCAGCATGCTTGTCGTTCACTCGCACCGCCACCTGGGCAATGACGCGGGCCTGGTCCAGCAGACCGGCCGTTCGACACAGTTCGCCAATCTCCACCAGCGGATCGGGATTGTCTGGCTCCTGGCCAGACCAACCGAGCCGATTCTGAATACGCGCCAACGTCTGAACCTTGATTGTGGCGTCATCAGCCAGTTGCTTGTCGCCTGTCAGCCGAGCCGCCTGCGCCAGCCCCGTCCAGGCAGCGGCGCTGGCTCCATCGAGTTCCAATGCCACCCGAAACTCCGCAATCGCCAGAGTGAAGTCACGCTTTCGCAAGGCGATCTGTCCACGATAGATCGGCGCTGACCACGAACCCCCTCGCCGCACGACCGGAGAAGTCGCCAGCCGCTCCAGCGATTCCAGATCCCCCGCCTGCTCAAAGACGTACATGGCCGCATCAAGCACCGCAGGCGCCTCAGGCGCTTCGTCGAGCATCGCCCTGGCTAAGGCCAGTGCCTGATCGACTTCGCCCAGCGAAGCGAGGTACTTGGCCTTGGCAGCGCGCAAGGCGAGCGAATTGGGACTCTGTTCCAGCCAGCGGTCGAGGGTTTCCACTGCGGCCGGGCCATTCCAGCGGAACACTGTGGGAAAGCAATACAGCATCGTGTGGAATGGATCGGACAACTGCTGAGAAACGAGCGTCTGTAGCATTGGCTGTCGCTCTTCGAACTGCAACAGGATGCCCAGGATGTAGACGATTCCTTCTTCGGCATGGACGCGATAGCCGGTCAACCTGGGATCGTCCGGGGCTAGCTCCAGGAATCGGCGATACTGTTCAAGCGCCGCCTCCCCCTGATGAAACTCCAAGTGGACATCCGCCTGTTGGAAGCGGGCGATCCAGCCATATTGAGGGTGAGCATCCGGAATCTCCTGCAGGCAAGCCATGGCCACCTGCCAGTCCTGTTTTGCGATCGAAGACTCTGCGAGCCAACTGAACACATCCATCCGGTCCGGTGAACGGCCATACTGTTGGGAGAACTCGTTTGTCGCCTGCACGAATGCGTCGACGGAGACCCCCTCAGGGATTTCCAGTTTCGATTCCTGGCGCCTTGTAAGAGAGTTGTCGCAGCCGATCAGCAGCAGGCTGGCCAATAGCAGAACGCCGGTGATGGACTGATCACGCATCTATGCGCCAACTCGAACGCTGTACAAAAAAGCAGGCAGGCCCCTTGCAATCAAGGAACCTGCCTGCATGGTATCGCGCAGAATGTGAACTCGAAACTACAGTTCGCCAACCACTTCGAAGCCAGCGATGCTGTTCGTGTTCCGCAGAACCTGGAAGTTCACGTTGTCTGAAACAAACCGGACCGAACCGTCACCCAGCAGGCCGTGGACACCGCCCACATGCATGCTGCGTGCCGTCGACTGGCCATCGCCGTTGCCGTGGCAGGCCATCTTCACGGTGCCGTTGTTATTGCAGTGGTGAATGTCTTCCCCATTGTTGGTGTTGTCGTTGATGCCGTGGCAGTCACCGACTTCATCACATCCACCCACCAGACTGGCACCGTGACGACCGAGCGACCAGGTCCCGCGAGGATCGTTCCCATCCACACCTGCACGAATTTCCCACACGGCGAAGGTGGTCGACGTGCCATCCACGAGGTCAGCAATCCGAGCCGAGGTGTTGAAGCCAAACACGCCGCGCTGAGTGCTGGAAAACGTGGTCCAGACTTGGCGAGTGTTGGCCTGCTTGCCCAGGTTGCCACCATAGTTGCCACGCGCCCATTGCGGGGTAGTTCCGGCAGCGGCAGCGTTGTCGTACGTGCTTCGAGCCAATGCCGTCCGGTTGAACGAATCGGAGGGGCACTTGTAGCCGGGCAATTCGGTCCGAATAATCGGCTGATTGTTCGGATGATTCAGCGATTGGTTGACATCAATCTGGTTGTACAGCGGTGCCTGATCCATGTACGGCAGGATGTGACACATCCAGTTCAGGCCAGCCTGATCGGCAAACGTGTCGCCGTTGTTGGTGTAGTCACTCAGGCCAACGCTGCTGATGACCCGCAACGATCCCGGCGGGAAGATGTTGTGGGTGTCATGGTAGTTGTGAATTGCCAGCCCAATTTGCTTGAGATTGTTCTTGCACTGAGACCGGCGAGCAGCCTCGCGAGCCTGCTGGACCGCAGGCAACAACAACGCGATCAGAATCGCGATAATCGCGATCACGACCAACAGTTCGATCAGGGTAAACGCACGACGCAAACATTTCATGGGCAGGTTCTCCGGATACGGGACGATGGAAATCGGAGGAAGAAAAGGCGAAAATGCCAACTCCGACACAAACATCAGTATCGTATCATAGGTCGAATTGCGTCAACCGAAAAGCAAAAAACGTTGAAGAAATCTCTTCCGGAACTGTATGCACGGCCCTCTAGTCGAAGTGCCTCAAAGTCCCCGGCGCCCCATCACCATTTTCGACTGCCCCGGTCAAAAATAACGGGTGAGATCCGCCTGAGGCAAATCTCACCCGCTTCTAACCAATCAGACTCTTGGATCTTCCGATCGTCTAGAACTCGCCAATCACCTGGAAGTCGGCAATACTATTCAGGTTGCGCAAGGTGGTGGTGTCCAGGTTCTCCTGAATGAATCGGACGGAACCATCGCCCAGCAAGGCATGGACGCCGCCGACGTGCATGCTACGGGCGGTCGCCTGGCCATCATTATTGCCGTGGCAGGCCATACCTACGGTGCCGTTGTTGTTGCAGTGGTGAATGTCTTCACCGCCGCTGGTGTTGTCGTTGATGCCGTGGCAATCCCCTTGCTCGTCACAACCACCGACCAGCGAAGCTCCCAGGCGTCCCATGGCCCAGGTTCCGCGAGGGTCATTGTTATCAACACCGGCCATGATTTCCCAGACAACGACGACATTGGTGGTCCCGTCCACGATATCGCCGATCCGTGCCGAGGTGTTGCGACCGAGGGCGCCACGATCGGTGCTTGCCAGCGACGTCCAAACGCGACGCGCTTCACCGGTGTCTAACTGACGTCCCAGGTTTGCACCGTAGTTGCCGCGCGCCCATTCAGGAGTCGTGCCGGTAGCCGCAGGATTGTCGTACGAACCGCGAGCGAGCGCAGTCCGGCCAAATGCATCTGACGGGCAGCGGTAGGCGGGGACAATCTGTCGAATCGAAGGATGGTTGTTCGGGTGATTCATCGACTGGTTGACGTCCAATTGGTTGTACAGCGACGCTTGATCGACAAACGGCAAAATGTGGACGCACCAGTTGAAGCCAAGCTCGTCGGCTGTGTTGTCACCGTTATTCTGGTAATCCGAGAGGCCGACATTGGCAATCACGCGTAGCGCTGCGGGCGGAAAAATGTTGTGCGTGTCGTGATAGTTGTGCAATGCCAGACCAATCTGCTTGGCGTTGTTCTTGCACTGCGACCGGCGGGCAGCCTCGCGAGCCTGCTGGACAGCTGGCAACAAGAGGGCGATGAGAATCGCGATGATCGCGATAACGACGAGCAATTCAATCAGGGTAAAGGCTTTACGCCGCACGAGACTCAACATGCGCAACACTCCAGGAACCAGAACGGACAGAGGACAACGACTCTCGAAACCGATCGAGAGTAAGACCTTGCACAGAGTTTAACGTTTTTCGGCGAGCAATGTATCGCACTATTTGTATAGATTCTGTGCCTATCGGGAAGATTCTAATGCACCTCGCGCCGGGAGAGCAACGAATTTCTCGACGATCTTGAGTGACAACGAACTTGATCCGATCGCTTTTTCTTCGGTGATCCTTTCGGCTATCCTGCGTTTGGTATTGGATGGAGTTGCGGTATTGGCGTTGAAATTCCTGGATTCGTCCGTCGATGGGAAGTCCTGAGTTTCCTGCACCACTCAAGAGCACTCCTTTTCAAAGCATCAAGAACACCACCGTCCGTGTTCATCGGGGCG
>JAGQQB010000052.1:11722-13166 GCA_020426425.1 Planctomycetaceae bacterium
GAACTGTACAGCATCGTCGCCCCCGAACTGCGGCAACGTGTAGGCCGATTGCTCAACGACAAGATGCCCACCGGCGTGGCTGTCTCCCCTGCGATGAACCACGGCGGCCCCTTCCCCGCCACCGGCCACCCCGGATTCACCGCCGTCGGCATCCCTGCCTCGTTGCGTCGCTTCGCGATGCTGCAATGCTACGACGGCGTCCGCCCACATCGATTGCCACCGGTCCTACAGGACGCTGGTTTGCCAGGAACATGGCGACTCGTGGACGGAACGTGGCGGCAAGGAGAGTAAAGCCGCTCACGGTTGTAGGTAGAGTTGCTCGTCGCCCTGAACAGCCAGATAGGACCGATCAGCGGCGACATCTGCAAATTCAGACTTCGTTCCATTCGGCCAGTTGATCGTCAATTGAGGACATTGCGTCGCCTCACCCAGGCCGAAGTGGAGCAAGGTCTCATTGTGTGATTGGAAACTCCCGCCGCCATCCAGTGTTTGCAATTGGCTTGAACCATCCCCGTCTGCAATGACCCTGGCCCCAATCGCGTCCCGGTTGCCCAGGCCAGTTCCGACAAGCCGCACCTGCATGTAGTGACCATTGTCCGATGTCTCGTTCAGCAGGACCTGCGATGGTTGCTCCGTGTCGGTCATGATGACGTCCAGACGCCCATCGCGATTCAGATCGCAGCGTGCCACTCCGCGGCCAAACGCTGGTTGCGTGAATGTCGCACCACACTGCCGTGACACATCGGCAAACGTCTTGTTGGTTCGGTTCCAGAAGAACTGTGGCGGTATTCCGTAGGGCTCGTTGTTGCCAACCCACATGTAGTCGTCCACGTGCCCGTTGGCGACAAACAAGTCAAGCCAGCCATCGTTATCCGCATCCAGGAACGTGGTGCCCCAACCCATGGTTGACCGTGAGTAACTGCCGAGTCGCGAGGGAATGGTCGCATCGAGAAATCCGTTCCCGGCCATGTTCTCGTACAACACGTTCGGTTCCGCGTAGAAGTTCGTGATGTGCAAATCGAGGTCGCCATCGCGATCGCAATCGCCAGCGGCAATGCCCATGCTGGACTCCGCGACACCCGAGGCATTCACCGCGCATCCCAGGATGAGAGCCTCATCGGCAAACACAGGATCAGCGGTTGTCTCATCCGGGGTTGACTGACGCACGTACAGAAAGTTGGGCATCCCATCGTTGGCGACATAGATGTCGAGACGACCATCGCCGTTGAAATCGGCGACAACAACGCCCAGTCCCTTCCCATCCACACCGGTAATCCCCGCAGCGAGCGTTATATCCCGCCAGCCTCCAGCACCATCGCTGAGCAGCAGCCAATCGTTCTCTGCCGAATATTGAGTTGGAGAACATTGCAAATAGCCATCTGGACTTTCCGGACGGGGGCAGAGCTTCGGCTGCCGCATGTCATCCTGTACGTAGTTCACCACA
>JAGQQB010000529.1 GCA_020426425.1 Planctomycetaceae bacterium
CCAATGCAGCGGCAGTGGCTCGTCGGAGACTGTTAACCCTTGCGGTGACGGATCTTGGCACGCATACGACGCTTCTTCCGCCCCAGCTTGCGACGACCTTTTCCGCTCTTCTTGACACCCATCGAACTCAAACTCCGCAATTCGTAACCACTGATTTCAGGAATCGATCCGTCACCACCGACCGATTGGCCACGATAGACCGACCAGCCGGGGGAATCGTCCAGTGTAACCCGGCCACGGCAGAGTTGCAACGTCTCGACATTGCGTGACCACACCTTGGCGTTTCAGCTGATTGGGGACCATCCGTCCGCCGAGCGTCTTCAACCTCGCACGGCGTAGTCAACAACGGGAAGGTGATCTGCTGGCCCGGGCTGAGGTCTGGCGATCTTAGTAGTGTACGTTCGCCTGATGTGTTTCTGCGCAGGGGACGCAGTGGCGGGCGTAGGGGATCACTTTCAGGCGGGTCTTGGGAATTGCACAGCGGCTGGGGGACTTTCCCTCTTCCAGGCAGCCTTCACACAAACCGTAGGTTCCCTCATCAATGCGTTTCAGGGCGGCTTTGATTTCCTTGAGCAGTTCCTGGTCCCCTTCCATCACTCGCAAGGAGAAATCCTGCTCGTAGGTTTCGGTTCCCAGTTCGGCCATGTGAGTCGGACTGCGGGAGTCGAAATCACTGCCGAGCGCACCTGTGGACAGGGTGGCGACATCGCCTCGCACTCGGGCCTGAAGTTCCAGCAGGAGTGCCTTGAACTGTTCGATTTCCTTGGGCTTCAACATGCTGACGATCCCGGCTGATGCTTCTGGGTTGATCCACTTCATCTTGCCCGAGCGGAGGGAAACGCCACCAGGATCGTGATTGACAGCGATCACAGGTGACAGCCGCAGTTCGTTGAGTCGCGAAATCCATGCTCCTTGAGAACACGATCAACAACCGAACATTGCCACTGTTTCCCGACAGAAGTCCGTCAACGGGAGGTTGGGAACGTCTTGTCTTCGGGCGGCGTATTATTGGGGGCGGTTGGTCCAGATTCAAGCCGCTTAAGGCGCCCGAACCAGACCCCAGGTGTCTGGCAATACCCGCAACACGTTACCTAGAAGAACCTTGCGACACATCAAGGTTGACAAACTTGGCCGGCAGCGTGAAACCACGACGCAGCTCAGGGATCTGGATGTAAACCCCTTTGCCTGATAGCGTTGTACCGTCCGCACTGGCCCGGAACCGGTCGACAAAACTCCACTGATCCTGTGCCAATTCCGTGTGAGGATCTGGAGAAATCTCGAATTCCTTGGTCTCCTCGTGAGGAGGCGAGAACCGTCGCTCAAGGTCCTGCAGATGCCTGGACAGCAGTTCCGCATCGATCGGCTCAGTCGACTTGAGTGCCAGCAGAACGGCCCAGTCAATGTCGCGGAGGATCACGCCGTTCTCGTCTCCCTTGGGACGATACCGTTTCCCGCTCGGCGTACATTGAATCTCGAGACCTCTCAATGGGACGAAGCCATGCTTGGGGACCCAGACGCCGATCGTCAGGCTCTCGTGGAGATCGCAATGTGCGGCGAGCCGCAGTCGCAAACCACGAGGAGTCGCAGGCTTGGTTGTCACAGTGGGCGACGCAAAGCTGGCCGCCTGGGTCTGTGGAAACGGGATGAGCGCGGCGATCAATATACAGCACAGCCCGGCCGCGATCAGCAAACGAGCGGGCCAGATCGGATGGGCGATGCGGTTGAGCGCTACGAGAAACTCCTGAGCGTTGTGAAACCGCCGCCGAGGATCAGGATCCAGCGTGCGTTGGCAGACGTCTTGCAACGCCTTGCAGGCCCCGAGTGCACCCAGCCCCGTCAATGAATCGCGGATCGCCTGCTCATGTTCATCTGTGGAACGAAGCTTCGTCACAGCAACCGGTGGCCTGCCGGTGAACAGGAAGTACAACACCGCACCCAGGCCGTAGACATCTGTCCGCGAACTCCAGCACGATGTCTGTCCCCGAACCTGTTCGGGAGCCATGTAGGCGAACGTGCCAGCGATCAGGCGTTCTGTTGGTTCACGTTCGGGCAGCAGCCAGCCAGTCCCAAAGTCAATGAGTTTCACCCGGCCCTGCTCATCGAGCATGACGTTTTCAGGCTTAAGATCGAGGTGCAGCACTCCATTCTTGTGCGCCGCTGCCACCGCTTCGGCCAATTCACGCATGATCCGCAAGCGCGTCTGCCAGTTCGGAGGGGACATCTGCATCACCTGGCGCAGGTTTCGGCCAGCAACGTATTCCATCACCAGATAGCTGCGATCACCGCACAAGTCGAGATCGTGAACGCGGGCAATGCGTGGGTCGTTCACCTTGGCCAGCAGTGCCCCTTCCGAGACTCCTCGTGACTGTCGCTGGGGATCCTGGGTCATCTGGCAGACCTTAATCGCGACTTCGCGATTGAGTTCGGTATGCCAGGCATGAAACACGACCCCCTGCCCACCGGAACTCAGCTTGCGAAGGATTCGATAGTTCTT
>JAGQQB010000530.1 GCA_020426425.1 Planctomycetaceae bacterium
CGAACCCTGTGCCGCTCACCATCCCGATGGGGACGGGGCATGAGTTCGCTGGCATCATTGATCTGCTCAGCCAGGAAGCGTTGTATTACGACAAGGAAACATTCGGACGCGAGGTTCGCCGGGAACCGATTCCGGCGGAGTACGTTGAGATCGCGCAGGAGTGGCGATCCAAGTTGATGGACGCCGTTGCCGATCTCGACGAGCAGATCATGCTGGCATACCTCGAAGGGGACGAGGTTCCGCTCGAACTGATTCATGCCGCGCTGCGTAAAGGCACCCTCGCACAGAAGTTTCAGGTGACTTACGCAGGTTCCTCGCTCGATTATTGCGGCGTGCAACCGATTCTTGATGGTGTGGTCAACTACCTTCCCAGCCCGCTCGATGTGCCGCCAGTGCATGGGGAACATCCCAATCCGGGCAAAAAGGATACGCTCGAACAGGAACGGAAGACCGATCCTGATGAGCCGTTCGCGGGGCTGATCTTCAAGATCGTTGCCGACAAGCATGCCGACCTCTGTTTTGTGCGCGTGTACTCCGGGACGCTCAAGAGTGGCTCCCGCGTGCTCAATGCCCGCACCGGGAAGAAGGAACTCATCAGCCAATTGTGGCACATCCAGGCTGATGCTCGAGAGAAGCTGGAGACCGACAGTGTCGAGGCAGGGGACATCGTTGGTGTGATCGGTCCAAAAGATGTCGTGACCGGCGACACGATTTGCGATCAGAAGGCGCCGATTCTCTTGGAGAGCATCACGTTTCCAGAGACGGTCATCTCAATGGCGATCGAACCGGACTCAAGTGCCGACCGTAAGAAACTGGAAGATGCGCTGGCCCTGATGGGCAAGCAGGATCCGACGTTCAAAGCGAAAATCAACGAAGAGACCGGACAGACGATCATCAGCGGGATGGGTGAACTGCATCTGGAGATCATCACCAACCGGCTCAAGGACAAGGACCATTACGGGCTGAACGTGAAGGTCCACAAGCCACGCGTGTCGTATCGCGAAACCGTGAAGTCGACAGTGTCTGCGGAAGAGGAATTCAGCCGTTCGACCCAAGGCGAAACGCATTACGCCCGCATCAAGGTGCAGATTGAGCCATCGCCGAATACCGAAACGATTGAAGTGCTCAGCAAACTCAAGCCGGGCGAGATTCCGGCCGAGGCAGACAAGATTGTGCGGCAGGCGGTGCTGGAATCGGCGCAGTCGGGTGGCATCGTGGGGTATCCGTTGATGCATGTTCGCTTCACGATTCTGGATGTCGGCTACCGGGAAGGGGAAACGGACGAAGAAGCTCTGCGTGCCGCTGCTGCGCACGCGGTGCAGGCGGCACTCACCAAGGCGCAGATCGGTCTCCTCGAACCAGTGATGAAACTCGAAGTGGTCACGCCGTCCGAGTTCCTCGGGAACATCCAGGGGGACCTCAACCAGCGGCATGCACACATTCTGGGGAGCGAACCTCGCGGGCATCTGATCGCGCTGGAGGCTCAAGTCCCCCTGGCCCGCATGTTCGGCTACTCCAGCCACGTCCGCAGCCTCTCGCAAGGCCGGGCGTCGTTCTCCATGGAGCCGCTCAAGTATGATCTTGCGCCGCAGTCGGTGCTGGATGAGATGTTGAACTAATAGTGTGGCGGGGAAGGGGGAGATCGTGGAATGCTCTACCATCCAACGCTGTGATCGCGGAGCATTGCCATGCCGGTGATCTCGGTGGATTCACTTGATGATCCTCGGCTCGCTCCGTATCGCGAGTTGAAACGGTCGAATCTGACGCGGTGGTCGGGGCTGTTCGTCGCGGAGGGGCGGAAGGTGGTGGAGCGGTTGCTGACGAGCCGCTGCCATGCCGAGTCGGTCCTGGTCAGCCAGCGGCAGGCGAACTTTCTGGATGAGGCGAGGCGACTGCGAGCAGATGTCGATGTGCTGCTGGTTCCGCAAGAGCTGGGGGAGCAACTTGTCGGGTACAACTTCCACGCGGGAATCCTGGGCTGCGGCGTTCGGCCTGAAAACGCCGATCTGCTGACGGTCGGCCAAACGAGTGAATCGCGACTCATTGTCGCCTGCGAGCAGGTGAACGATCCCGACAATCTGGGGACGATCGCCCGGTTGGCGCGCGGATTCGGCGCCAGTGGACTCTTGCTGAGTCCCGGTTGCTGTGATCCCTACTCGCGTCGCGTGCTCCGGGTCTCGATGGGGAATCTCCTTGATGTCCCGGTTTGTGAGGCGACGGACTTCGTGGCGGAGTTGCGACGGCTGCAAGCGGCGGGGTATCGGCTGCTGGCGACTGTGCTGGATGATTCCGCCGTGCCGCTCATTGAGGTCGACCGTTGCGCGAAGACGGTGCTGCTCGTGGGGAATGAGGCGTACGGGCTGAGCGAGGAAGTGCAGGCACTCTGTGATGTGAAAGTCACGATCCCGATGGCCAGCGGAACCGACTCGCTCAACGTGGCGCTGGCGACGGGCATTTGCCTGTATGAACTGACATTGCGCACAGCGCGCTGCTG
>JAGQQB010000531.1 GCA_020426425.1 Planctomycetaceae bacterium
TGCTTGCGTGATGGCGTCATCCAGTCCGCGAATCACCACCCGGGCCAAGACAGAAAACGGCGGCGCCTGGGCCGCTTCGCGATGTTCGAGTTCGTACTTCGCGAAGCCGAGATAGTCATGCCGCGCGGCAAACTGAATCACCGGTTCCTCGGGGGACATCGTCTGGACCAGCACACGGCCAGCCTTCTCCCCGCGACCGGTTCGCCCAGCCACCTGCGCAATCAGCTGAAATGTTCGCTCCGACGCCCGCAAGTCGGGCTGATGTAGCAGCGTGTCGGCATCAATTACGCCGACCAGAGTGACATTCGGAAAATCGAGCCCCTTGGCGATCATCTGCGTGCCGAGCAGGATGTCGACTTCCCCATCGCGAAACTTGGACAGCGCCGCATCGTGGCTGCCCGGTTTCTGCATCGCATCGCTGTCCATCCGGAGCACACGATGCTGCGGAAACTTGCTGCGAACTTCCGCTTCCAGTCGTTGCGTCCCCGTCCCCAAATACCGCAATCCCGGCATACCACACGTCGGGCAGCGTTCTGGTGGAGACATCGAATAATCACAACTATGGCACAGCAGCAGGCCCCGATCTCGATGCCAGGTGAGCGTGATGTCGCAATCCGGACAGCGAATGCCCTGGCATTTCCCGCACCAGAGTACGGTCGAGTAGCCGCGCAGATTCAGAAACAGGATCACCTGTCCGCCGTCGCGGGTCGCGACGTCAATCGCGTTACGCAGTGCGCGACCGATCGAATGTCCCTTGGAGACCATCGGATCGTTACTGGTATCCACCAGCGTCACCGGCGGCAATGGACGCGACTCGACCCGGTTGGGCAACGACAACCACAGATCCTGCTTCTGCCGCGCACGCTGGAGTGACTCCAGTGTTGGCGTCGCTGATCCCAGCAACAGCGGCACATGTTCGCGCCGTGCCCTTTCGCGGGCAACTTCCACAGCATGATAGCGCGGCGTCGAATGTTGTTTGAACGTGGTCTCGTGCTCTTCGTCGATGACGATCAAGCCGAGATGCGGTGTCGGAGCGAAGATGGCACTCCGCGCACCGACCACCACCTGCACTTCCCCCTGGGCGATCTGTGACCAGTGCCAGTGCCGTTCGGCGTCGGTCAAATGACTGTGCAACACTGCGACCGAAGGAAATCGCGTGCGGAAGCGACGAATTGTCTGCGGCGTGAGACTGATTTCCGGGACGAGCACGATCGCCTGTCGTCCGTAACTGACGACCTCCCGAATCGCCTGAATGTAAACTTCAGTCTTCCCGCTGCCGGTCACGCCACAGAGCAGGCATGTCGCATGTTCTTGCCGACGCAACAGATCGAGCACCTTGTCGAGTACCTTCTGCTGCTCAAGATTGAGCCGCAGATCCTCTTGAGCACGGATCGGTTCCAGGTCGTGCGCTGTCGGATCGGTGCGACGCCTGAGTGGCACGATCAGACCTTTCTCCTGCAGGGACTTGATCGGTGAAGTCCCGCAATCGGCCGCTTGCGAGAGTTCATCCACCGCCAATGGTCCATCAGTCCGACACAACGCCTGCAACACCGCGAGTTGCTTACGCGGCAACGACAACGTTTCCAACTGCTCGCATGCACCAGCTGCTGGTTCATAACAGGTGATTTCGCGCGTCCCTGCCTGCTTCTTCACCCCGGCCGGGACCACGCTCTCCAGCACCTGGCCCCAACTGCACAGATAGCGTTCGGAAATCCACTTCGTTAAGTCGAGCATCGCTGGCGAGAGCAGCGGCTCACGATCGAGAATCTCCTCGATACTCTTCAAGCGGCGACTGGTGGGGGCATCGTGGCCAATCGCCACGCAGTAGCCGGTTGTCAGTTGGCTACCACGTCCGAATGGCACCCTGACGCGCTGGCCTGGCTGAATCAATTCACGCAACGGCTGCGGCACGAGGTAGTGGTAAGCGGTATCGAGTGGTCGGTTGAACACCACCTGAGCTGTGAACTGATCCGCTTCCGCCGCAGCTTCCCACTGCGTCGGGGCAGGATCGAGTTGGAACAGTTCACGTTGGGCCACTGGGGACACCTGAGGCAATTCGGCTACAAGAGAGGCGCAACGGCTCTTTTCCTGATCAAAATTTAATGTGCTGCGGTAACTTTACCGGGTCGCTCGCGGTCAGACAAAGGGCCGATTCGGTTGGGCCAACTCTCGACACGGCTCCCGATTTCTGCGAGAACGATCTGTATCGGAAACTTGCCCACCCGGCTTCCCATGCATTCTCGTCCTGCCCGTCCGCCGATTGCGATCACCCCGCGCCAGGGAACGGCTTTGTTCGTGGTGTTGGTCGTCCTCGTGATGCTGACCCTGGCGGCCTACACGTTCTCCGGAACGATGCTCGATGAGCGTAAGGCGTCTGAGATGTCGACGCGCGACATCCAGTCGCGACTCCTTGCCGAATCAGGCATCGAATACGTCGCCGCGATGCTGGAGAACCCCGACGAACTGACGTTGCTGAATACATATCACGAC
>JAGQQB010000532.1 GCA_020426425.1 Planctomycetaceae bacterium
CCGGATCTTGCCGCAGGGCGTCAATCATTTCTCCGTGCGACATGTGATCCATCACGATCGTGTTCACGCTGTAGCGCTGCAATCGGAGCTTCCAGTCACCAGCGAGTCCGTAGGAAATCTGGCGATAGTCCTGCCAGACTTCCTCGGGAATCAAATGAGCGTGGGAATTCAGAAACCATTGGGCATCTTTCGGTCCCGCCCAGAGCAGGTAGTCGCCCCATTCGTAGGCGTTGAACACCTGACCGACCGGGGGATGCTCGTTGAGCCAGTTCGCGATTTCAACAGGTGTGTCGCGTGAAACTGTTTTCCGGAATCGTTCCGCAGCCGCCTCAGGTGTCGCCGGCGCTCCGTGCAAGAGTCGTACTCCAAATGGAGTGTAAGCAAAGAAGATCCACAACAGACCCACCGTAACCAGCGAGTTGAGTCCAGACTTGTTTTGCAAGGCAGCAGCGGAGTGGTTCCAACGTTTCCAACTGGCGGCGACATGCAGGCCCAGGTAGTACGCGGCGATGGGAGCCCACCAGACAATCATCCGCGACGTCCAGGTGGCCAACACGCCAAACACGGTCAACAGGAGAAGTTCCCCAGTGGAAATCCGCCGCGGACTAATGCGATACACACAGGCGAGCACAAACGCGGCGATGGCCGCGCATTGGCCCTGGAACATCCGCATCGTCAGCGGTTCCCATTCAATGAGATCACGCAAGTTTGCATGCCCCGCGATGGCGAACACTTCGCCGTAGATGGCCAGACCGTAGGGATTCAGCAGCACTGCTGCCGCCCCCAGTTCCATCGCGACAAACAGATGCCGAAATTGTGGATCACGGAGACCAGCCAGCCAGTGCCCCGCCTTGCGCGAGAAGTCGACATACCGACCCAGCGCGAGCAGACCGAGCAACACCAGGCCAACAGGAAATGAGCCATGCAGATTCGCCCACAGCGCGAAGATCGCCGGAATGGCGAACAGATGCCAGCCGCGCCGCTGCGGCGTGGTCGCCAGCATGAAGACCAGTGCGAAGCAAACCAACCCAGTCATCTGAGGGCGCGTAATGATCTGAAAGTTGAACACGAGTTGCCGTGAATCGAGCAGCAGGAATGCCGCCGTCGTCAACAACCCGGCCCACACATTGCCGGTCCGACGATAAATCGCTCCGGACAAGAGGCCCATCACCAGCGCAATGCAGCCCGCCGAAACGAACTGCAGGCCAGCGGTGCCAAAATTCTGAAACAAGTAGTAACCACCGACCTGGGAGAGCCACGCAGTGTCGACCATTGGCACCCCCTGGCAAAGTGGGAGCAATGGTTCCGTCTGTGGCATGCCATGCCGTGTAATCCAACGTCCGTAGGCCAGGTGCCCCCAGACGTCGGTGTGCCAGATCGGTAAGTAGCTGAGAATCGTGAACAGCAGTCCCTGCACGGCGATCAGAATCGCCACTCCTCGGGAGAGTCGTAGTGCCGGTGGCATCCGATCCTGCAGGACCGAAGCATCGGGGGTTCCGTCGGGGAGCAGATAGGTGGTGCGCTTACCCGCAGGTTGCTCCGTGGCGGCGATTGCAGGGGCCGGGCTCAAGCTTGGCTCAGACTCGTTGGCGGACATGTCCAGAGAATTCCCAAGGCCGACAGGCAGCGAAGTGCCCGTGGCGTCCATCAAATGGATGTGGTGCTGCGAAAATGCAACACGGACTTCCAACCTTAGACTCAGGAGGCCGCTGCGGCGAGTAGGAACCGTTGGCAACTAGTACGGTCGGCGAAATGTCGAGCCTGGTAGCGATTATACGGGCTGTTCTGGAACTGGCAGTCGCAGCGGTCCCAACCAGCCAGGCAGGGCCATGTTGTGAGAGTCGAGCCGATCGCGCCGATCAGCATCCAGTTTCCAATCGTACCACGACGATGTCCAAAACGAATGCGCGGGGATGTAACGAAAGAACGGATTCTTTCGGCGGTTCCTGCCGCTTCAATGTGAGGCAAGGATGCACAACTTTCGGTGGCCAGACCGGAATCGACTCCGCAACAGGCGTCTGTTGCTGGTGTGTTGCTGCGCCTTGATGCTGGCCAGTTGTCGCTCGGCCCAGGTCGATGAACTCCCGTCGACTCAGCCCTATGTGCAGGCGGCGACCGCCATCGAATACCCGGATCTCGAAACACCAATTGAGTCACCAGCGCGCGGAACGGTCCGTCCCGTCACACTGTCGTCCGCCGCGCCGGATGAGTACTGGGACATCCATCTTGAGGAAGTGCTCCATGTGGCGCTCGAACATTCGAAGATCTTCCGCGATGCGGGGGGCGTGATTCTCCGTTCGCCGGGGAACTCACGGACACATCTTGATCCGGCAATTCAGGAAACCGATCCTCGATTCGGACCGCAGGCGGCTCTGAGCGCCTTTGATGCCACCTTTGCCGCAAGTCTGTTCTACGAGAACAACGACCGCGCGTTGAACAACGTCTTCTTTGGCGGCGGGACACGCGAGCTGGTGCAGAAGTCGGGCGTC
>JAGQQB010000533.1 GCA_020426425.1 Planctomycetaceae bacterium
TCTGCGTGTTGAGCCGCGTACCGGTACAGCTTCGCCGATGTCTCCTTGATAAGTTCGCAGTATTGTCGGTCGAGCTCGCGGAACGGTTCACTTGTGCGGCGTACGATCCGCGACAGTTCCTTCTGCCGACGCTCACGGTTGTTACTTGGACCTTCTGCGCCAAACAAGTGAATCGCCTCCCATAATATCTCTTGTGCTTCGCCAGCACCGATCACGCCAAGTCCTTCCTGGGCAGTTTGCCAGAAGTTACCACTCGAATTTACGAAATACGCAGCAAGTCCCCCGCTTGCGACTTCGTTGTTGAGCGATCGTACCGCAGTCGCAATTCGATTCGCCAAAGGGAGTGCGTTCCATTGATCGGGATCATCCACCAATGGGGAGATCAAATCGCCATCATGCACGCCCTGAAGTTGCAAGGTGGATCTGGCGGCGGCCTCAACAACCGCCGGGTGCTCATGGTCCAGGTACGGGGCCAAGCGAACGATGTCGGAGGCGTTCCGCTCACGTGAAGCCAGCAACAGAGCGCTTGCCAGCGACAAAGCTTTTCGACCGGACTGGTAATCTGAATCCAGTGCTTGAATCAGCGTCCACACGATATCCTGCGGAAGTTTTCCACCTGACCGGACGCATCCTGACAACACGCGATCGAGACGCGCATAGTCTGAATCAAGCAGTCCCCGACTTACGAAACTCTGCACGGCGATCCCCGGATTCAGCCTCATATACACGTCAGTTGTGAGCCGCAAATCTCGATTCTGTGCCAGGTGCTCATCCAGTACAGAGCAGATTGAATCGCGAAACTCTTGTGACATCCCATTCCGTTTAATAGCCCACTTCAGACCACCCAAGACGGCAGCGGAAACACTGTCATCCTCATCGTTCAAGAGTTTCTGAACCGTTGGCAGGACAGAGTCGCAGGCGGCCTTTCCCAAGGCACGACCAACGCAGATCCGAACGCGGTCATCCTCATGCTCGCAGAGGGGCAGGAACTCCATTGCGGCCGCTTCCGACGGGGCATCACCTAACAGCATTGCCGCGCGATCGAGCGGCGATTCGTGGAAGCTGCCCGTCTGAACCATTGCCGAGAATGTCGGCGTGGGTACGCCTTCTCGAAGATGGTTCAGCACATAAGGCTGAATGCGATCTGTGATCGCTGATAGCGCCCGGTAAAGGAGCCATTCATCCTGGCTCCAGGGGACATCATGGATGAAGTGCGAGACGAGGTATTCACACTGTTCGTCACTCCACTCTGCCGCCTCTTGCTCGATACGTTCCGCGTCGGCAAGTTGCTTCGCAAAGGTCTTCCAGTAGCCGGGATTTTTCAGCACATCATGAAACGAGAGCTCTCGGGATTGCCGGGATCGGTGCCAGAAGATGACACCAATCACGGTACCTCCGACAATCGCAAGCAGGCCCAGAAGCCAGTACACGCAAACACGACCCGTTTACTTGGCGTCTGATTGGGATGTCGAGGACTCTCCATCAGTCGCCGCTGGCGAATCCAGTGGCCCCTCATTCTCACCCGGCATTTCCTCCGCCGGCATCAGATCGCGAATCCAGATGTTGCGAAACTTCACCGGATTGCCATGGAACTGAATGCTGATGGAGTCGCGTTCAGGGTGGGCATTGTACTTCGGTGGTTCATCCCACTTGGTGGAGCCGAGTAGTTCGCTGTGATTCTGAATCAGCACGCCGTTGTGCAGGGCGGTGATGTGCCCCGGTGACTTCAGCGAACCATCTTCGTTGAACCGGGGCCCGGTGAAGATGACATCGTACGTTTGCCATTCGCCCGGTCCGCGACAGGCATTCACCAGTGGAGGATGCTGCTTATAGATCGCACCGCACTGGCCATCGTAGTACGTCTCGTTGTCGTACGAGTCGAGAATCTGCAGTTCGTAGCGGCCCATCAGATACAGGCCGCTGTTACCGCGTCCCTGCCCTTTGCCTTTCACTTCCTCGGGCGAGGCGAACTCCAGGTGGATCTGACAGTCGCCAAACTTCTCTTTCGTCTTGATGTTCCCTCGATCAATCGCGTAGCCGTTCTCGATGGTCCACTTCTCGCCCCCTTCCCAGGCATCGAGGTTGGTGCCATCGAACAGTACGATCGCGTCGGATGGGGCGGTGGTGGCGTCGCCCGGCTGGATGATTGGCGGCATGGGCCATTCGATCCCGCTCTTCCATTCCGGATAGAACCACCCGAGCGCCGGCATGCAGACGAGCGAGAAGCAGGCACACATCAGCCAGGAACGACGCCATGTTGTCATGTCAGAATCTCTCGGTGCGGAAGGTTGAGAACAGCGGCCTTGTAAGTGCAGCTCATAGTCGTTGATCGCTCCGCGATCAAACGCCGAACTATGGCGCGATCCACGTAGTTAATCAATCTTTCACACGTGCGATCAAGCCTGCGGCAGTGTGTCGAGTGCCAGTTTGCTTTGTCAAAGGTGCGTTCGCCCAGATGTTCTTCTATGCTGCCGCCAGCCAGTTG
>JAGQQB010000534.1 GCA_020426425.1 Planctomycetaceae bacterium
ATTCCGCCCGTCTGCAACTGATTGATGACGAACTCATGTCAAGCTATGCACGTTGGGAAGAGCTGGCCGGTTTCGAGTAGGGCATGATGCGCTGCCCTGTGTTGCTAATCGAAACAACATGTGTCCATTGGGCGCGCCATGCCGATGTCTGAATGAGGGCGGCAGCATCGGCCCTCATCACAGCCAGGAGGATTCCACATCGCGTGAAGATCCGATCGCGTAGAGTCCATCTACCGCGAACAGCAATGCAGGCCAGGCATGCGAACACATCCACTCTCCGAATCGCAGTACGTCTTGTGGGAATCTGTCGACGAGATCGACGTCGCTCTTTGGAATTCGATCCGCGATCCTGAAGATATCTTCATGGACCCACGATTGCTGCGGGCGATCGAGCAGTCCATGGGCGATCAGTCTGACATCTGGTATCTGTTGCTGCGTGACGAACAGGGACGACCGACGGCAATCACTTGTTTGAGCACGTGGACCGTGGATGCGTTCATCCTTGCCGAAGACAATTGGTCAAACCGAGTGTTCCGTCAGCTGCAGCGACTGGCACCGGGCCTGTTCAGCCACAAGTTGCTGGTCTCCGGCATGCCAATGTCGGCCGCGCAAAGCTATCTCCGGTTTGCTCCCCACGCCGACCGAGTCGCCGCGTTCGATCAACTGGATCGACTGATGCACGCACTGGCACGTTCGATCAACGCCCGCTGTATCGTGCTCAAAGAGTTCACGGACGAAGAGCTTGATGGCCTGCAGGGCTTCGAGCAGCGGAGTTACCACCGGGTCGACAGTCTGCCCCAGAATCTGATCTATCCCGATCAGCCGACACTGACCGACTACGTGGAGAAGTCACTCGATAAGAAGAAACGCTGGAGCATTCGCAAGACGTTCAAATTGTTCGAGGCGGGGGGACTGGTAGCGCACTTCACGTCGGATGCAAGTGAAGTTGAACGACTCTACACGAACGACGTCCATGCGATGTATCAGGCGGTTTACGCCAACGCGGAACGGAAACTCGAACTGCTGCCGCGACGTTTCTTCACCGAACTCTCCCGGCAACTCGGTGAGAACTGCAACTTCTGCTTTCTCTTGAAGGACGAGCAGGTGATGGCCTTCATCTGCAGCATCTTTTCAGCGACCGGGTACTATCCGCTGTTCGTCGGCTTCAATTACGAGCGGAATCTGGAGTACGGATTGTACTTCAATGCGATGCTACGGGCATTTGGCGATGGCCTTGAACGCGGTGTCCCCACGATCCAGGTCGGTCAGAATGCAGATGTCTTCAAGCAGCGCAATCTAGGCTGCCATCATGAACGACGTCACTTGCTGATCAAGGGGGTCCGCGCCCCAATGCGTCTTGCTTTGCAAATCGGCAAACGGCAGGTGTTCCCAGAGTATCCACTGCTTGGCCGCAAGGCGGGATAAGACCACGAACGGCATGTCGGACACTCGCGGAGTCGTCATCGCAGGCGGCTCTGGAGTCCAGTTGACAGCGAGAGTTGTTCGCGGACTGGCGGCTGTGCGCCAGCGTCCCTTAAGAGTCCAACTCCATCCCGCCAGCGCTGTTCACAAACAGCACGCGGGGGAGATCGCCGACCAGACTTTCCATGCGGTCGAAAAACTCCGACTCCCGCCCCTCTTCGGGGATCTCAAAGCCGAGAAGAAGCACTGCGGCGGCAAACGAGGTCAGTTGAATCGCGCTGGCGGGATCGTCAGAAATGACCACAACGGGTTCCACCGCAATTCTCGCCCGGGCGGCGAGTTCGTGGATGTGTCGAGTCACATCCGCACGGGCTTCTTCATTGGGAACCACCCGCAAAACCCGAATGCGATTCCGTCGCCATTCCGGGTTCTGATGCAGCAGATGCGCGAGCAGGAGCAGTAGCCCACCGTTCTTCTTACCGCGCCACCAGACATCAATCGTGCCGCGCGGAACATCCCAGGCGGAGTCGTCGCTGCCGGAACCTTCGTCGCGATAGCCGAGAAACCGCAGGGAGATCAGACTGCGACCAAGCTTCGCGACGAGTCGCACACTGGCGCCAAAGGAGTCGGCCTTGCGTCGTTCGTTCGGCCAGCCGAGCAGCACTGTGTTCGGTCGCAAACCTCCGATTCCATGGCACTGCACCAGTGCCTCGACCCCGTCGGAAACATACTGCGAAATCACTACAGCCGGGAACGCCAAGAGCGATTCGCGCGCGATGAAGGCGCGGAGCGTCGCCTCGTACTTCTCACGCCGTTCGGCCAGGTCTTCAATTTCCCCGGTCACCACATGCGCCAACGACAACACGCCATGCCCGGCGGTCAGCCAGTGGCCATAAATCGCCAGGTGTGGACGGGTCCAGGCCGATCCACTCAGAGCGAGTATAACCGGTCGCCAGTTCTTGGGGTGATAGACCGACTGTTCCAGACGAAGCAGATTCTGACGCGTTCGTTCGAATACCACGCCACTGTTCAAGTCGCCCCAGCGCGACTCGATTTC
>JAGQQB010000535.1 GCA_020426425.1 Planctomycetaceae bacterium
TCCGTAATGTTCGCGGTGGTGGACCTTGATCATCAGGCGACGCACTTGTATCGGGTGGTGCTGGGGATCTTTCAGCCCCTGTTCTTCCTGGTACTGGTGTTTGGGTTCGTGCTGGCGTCGGCCCATCTACTGACGATGATTGCCACGCGGTGGGGTGATCGCCGCACGTCGTCCAAGGCGTTGTTCTTCTCGGTCGCGGTGCATGTCCTGCTGGGCTGCGGCATTGTCGCGATGATTCCCGAGTATCGTGAGCGGATTTTCGCTCGGCTGGCGGAACTCGAAGAGATCCCCTTCGAGATCCAATCGCCTCCACTCGATCCCGCCGATGAGCAAGTGGCCCATCTGCACAGTGGGTCAGTCCCGGTGTTCAATCGCTTGCCGGAGTTGCCGCCCCAGGAGATGGATCGCTTCGAGATGCCTGCGGAGTCCGCATCACCCGAAGCAGTGGTGCAGCCAGAAAGTGAACCAACTCCATTTCTGCCGATCCCCACCGGCGATTCTACTCCGTTACCGATCGAGTCCTCGCCGACGCCGCAACTCGATCAGATCCACGCCGCCAACAATGCCCAGCCGCAACAGGCGCAGGATATGGTCCGGCCTGAACAGATTGAGGTTCAGCCGCGTGAGGAACAGCCGGCCGCTTCGGCATTGAACGAACGGCAGCGGACACAGCCCTCCACTGCGACAGAAGTGATCCCGCAACAAGTTGATCCTCGTCCAGGGATGGTTGAACTGGTGAAGCCGGAGTTCGACCTGTCTCGCGACTCCAGTTCCATTCCGCTCGAATCGAGTCCGCTCGCCTCGCTGCAGCGGGCTCCGGAGACGAACGACATCATGCGCCGGGAGGGGCCAGCCCCGGCCAGTCCCGAGGTCGAAATGATGGGGCGCGATCAGACCGGTCGTCCGAACCCGACGGTCAGCGCGTCACCGATTTCGCCGAATTTGTCACGCACGCAACCTCGTGCGCCATCGGCCGCGCCGAGCATGGAAGTTCAGCGGTTCCGACCCCCGACCGCGCCAGCGTTCCCGAATCCGATTATCGAACGTCCCGATTCGACGCTGAGCGGCATCGACCGCATGCAATTGCCGGTCCCGGAAGTTCCCCAACTTGCCCGGGCGCTGGGCGATTCATTCGTGCGGTCATTCGAACAAATTCCCTCGGCCTATCAGTTGCGGTCTGATGAGAAACGACAACGGGCGCTCATGGAGTTCGGCGGTTCCGAAGATTCTGAAGCTGCTGTTGATCGCAGCCTCCGCTGGCTCGCGTCGGTGCAATCGTCGGCAGGTTTTTGGGACGCCAGCGCCAACGAAGCAGGCACCATCGATCAAGGTCCGGATGGTCAATCACGCCGGTTCGCCGGTCGCAATGCCGATACCGGCGTCACCGGGCTTGCCATCCTCGCCTTCTTGGGAAACAGAACACCTTGAGCGAAGGGGAGTATTCCGAAAACGTCGAACGGGGGTTGCGCTGGCTCGTCTCCGCGCAGCGCCGTTTCGAGTGGAAAGAGTTCATCCGTGAATCGGACATGAAGGGCTGGACCGAGGCTGATCGATTCAACGATGGATACCTTGGCGGCGATGCGTCGACCTTCTGTGGCATGTACTGTCACGCCATGGCTACGTTCGCCATGGCCGAAGCGTACGCCATGTCCCACAACGAACCCGAAGCTCAGTGGCTCCGCGAACCGCTCCAAAAGGCGGTCAATTTCATTCTCGCCTGTCAGTTGCGCGATGGGGGCTGGCGATACATCAAAGGGGAAGAACGGGGGGATGTCTCCGTCCTGGGCTGGCAGATCATGGCGCTCAAGAGTGCCGAACTGGCCGGCATCGACATTCCGATTCAAGCCAAACAGCGAATCATGCTGTTCCTGTTGAAATCGCAGACCGGCAAGTCGGGGGGGCTGGCTGGCTACCGCATCGGCGACACTCCCTCTCCCACGATGACCGCTGAAGCCTTGTTCTGTCGCCAGGTCCTCGGCATGGCGACCCCATCGCAAGCCATGGCGACGGAAGAAGCGGTGCAGTACCTGCTGGAGAACAAGCCGGCCCGGGCGCAGTTGAACTACTACTACTGGTATTACGGTACGCTGGCGATGTATCAACGTGGTGGTGCCCCGTGGACGCAGTGGAATTCGGCGATGCGCGATCTGGTGATTTCCGAACAGGAACGCAATGGTCCCCTGACCGGCTCCTGGCCTCCCCGCGATCCCTGGAGCGGATATGGGGGCCGCATATACTCCACAGCGATCGCGACGCTCAGTTTGGAAGTGTACTACCGGTACGAGGCGGTGAATCCCGGTCGGTGAGGTTGGTGGCGGGGCAGGGCGGGTAGGAAGAGTGTAGCCCAGGAGCTTCAAAAGAGTGGTTTTGCTCACTCATCCAGCGGTCAATTCCAGACCTGGAAGCAGTAGGACGACTGCGGTTCATCCCCACATCGCGACATTGGCGTATTGTCGTTCGTCATCAACGAGGAGCT
>JAGQQB010000536.1 GCA_020426425.1 Planctomycetaceae bacterium
GTCTCGGCCGAACTGGTCCTGGTCGCCACCATCTGTGTGCTCGGCATGATCGTTGGCCTGAGCGAAGTTGCTCTGAACGTGAATAACGAACTCGAAGACGTCGGCTCGGCCTTCACCTGCCTGAGCCAGTCCTACAAGGCCGAGTGCAGCCATGGTCACAAAGGTTGGACCGCTGGCGGCAGCTACTGGGATCAAGCTGAGTTCTGCGACGGCCCGAACGACATTCAGTAGTCCAGATCAACACGCGGCGACTTGACCTCTCGCTCACGACCAGGAGCGGTCGACTCTCACAACCCCGACCGCTCCACTCTCTGAACTCTCTCACAAGACTCTCTCTGCTCTCACTCTCTCACTGAGTTTCGCAACCCACCCCTGCGAGACTCTGACTGAAAGCTCTGGCAAGCATCGCGTGGGGTTGCTGTCTTGCCACTAACCTCGGTTCCACATCAGGAACCGAGGTTTTTTTTTGTGTTTTGTGCGGGACTCACTTGGTCGGGCCTACGGTCCATCCCGCAAACGTTTCGCCGCCGTCTGAATCAGCGAGTGAGGGTCGTTCGCCGGCAGATCCTGGGCCATCTCCCAAAAGAACACGCCGGGCAACTTCTGTTCGCGAGCCAGATCGACTTTGCGTTCCACCGTTGCCGGCCCGTTGAAATAGTAGCCGTCCACTTCGTCCAACTGGTTGCCCGTTTGCCGATCAACAAGGTCGCGATAGGTCCGGGCCGGACGGCCATCCCTTTCGATCGGCTTGCCGTAACAAGGAATCCCCAAGCACAGTTTGCGGGCCGGGATCCCTGCGGCGACCCACTTACGAATGTTGGCCTCCGCCTGTTCTGGCGTACTGTGGCGACCTTCATCGTCATACGACATCAGG
This sequence comes from Planctomycetaceae bacterium, assembly GCA_020426425.1. Classification (GTDB taxonomy): domain Bacteria; phylum Planctomycetota; class Planctomycetia; order Planctomycetales; family Planctomycetaceae; genus JACKHO01. The sequence continues at coordinate 875 of JAGQQB010000536.1, forward strand.
TGAATGCGGTCGATAGCCATTGCAACTTGGGGATCAACCGGTTTCCAGGGAGCCAGAGCCGTGGTCAGCAGCAGTTGATGACGATGCAATTCGCGGCCCAGATCCTGCATCAGCACAACGAACAGCGCGCGTTCTTCCTCACTGCTGGGATGCTCCCAGTCGATGTCGATCCCGTCCAAACGGTGCTGTTCACAGAATTGAATCAGTTCGTTCGCAAATCGTTTCCGTCGCCCAGGATCGGCAGCGACGGCGGGAAATCCCTTCGAGCGACCCCAGCCACCGACGGACATCAGCACTCGGCACGGAGCTGACACCGCGATTTCGTCAAGCCGCCGGAGTCGCTCACCGCCCCAGCGATCCAGGTTCAACCGACCCTCTGCCTCGACTTCAACAGAGAACAGCATCAGATCCGTCAGTGCTGTGAGATGTTCTGCGTCAAACTGATTGAGCCGATACTCCGGCAGATAGGCACCCAGGAATCGTTCATCCGGCTCAGGCCGAGTCTGGGCCTGACAACTCAGCGACGTGACGACCAACAGCAGGCCCACCCAAGTTGGCCAGCGAGGGGAGCGAAGCAAGCAGCGTGAGAGACCAACGACGATCACGAACGAGAGAAACCTGTCAGCGAATTGAAGGACACGGCCATCGAACGGTATGGTATGGGGAGTGCGGCAACACGAACAACAGTTCCAGTCCAAGGCACGTTTTTCGAATCTGTTTCGGATTTCGTGCTTCGGACTTCGGAATCTCTACTACCTGACGAAGTCCTCCCGTCAGGCGGTAGCCCAACCCCTCAAGGGACACCCGATGGCGGCAACCCCTGATTTCAAGATCATCCCCGACGAGTCGGAACTGGCGACGATGCAGCGGGATCTGCGGTTTCATCCTAGCCCGGTTACCGATCCAAGTACGCTCAGCCGCGAACAGGTGCAGTCGTACAACGAGTGCGGATACGTCGCTCCGGTTCCCGTCTTCAGTACCGAAGAGATCACCGAGATTCGCGCGTACTTCGACGATCTATTGGCCAAGGTGCTCGCCAGCGGGGCCGATAGTTACAGCATCAGTTCGGCCCACATGAAATACGGTCGCGTGTACGATCTGCTCACGCATCCTCGGATCATTGCCTGTGTGAAAGATGTTCTCGGCGAGAACGTCGTCGGCTGGGGATCGCACTTCTTCTGCAAAATGCCACGTGATGGCAAGGCGGTTTCTTGGCATCAAGATGCAAGCTACTGGCCCCTTTCGCCGTCCAAGGCAGTCACCGTCTGGCTCGCGATTGATGACGCCGACCAGGAGAACGGCTGCGTCCGGTTCGTCAGCGGATCGCATCATTTCGGCCACATGACCTATCGCCCCAGTTCGCCCGACGAACACAACGTGCTCAATCAGAGCATCGACAACCCCGAGCAGTACGGCACGATTGTCGATGATGTTCTCAAGGCTGGCGAGATGTCGCTGCATTCCGACCTGCTGCTGCATGGGTCGGAAGGGAATTTGAGCGACCGTCGTCGTTGCGGATTGACCCTGCGGTATGCCACGACCGATGTCGTGGCAGGCATGGCGTGGAATCAAAAAGGGGTGCTGGTCAGCGGTAG
>JAGQQB010000537.1 GCA_020426425.1 Planctomycetaceae bacterium
CCCCCCGGACCGTCCTCCCTGCCTGCTGCGGGAGGTTCTCTTGTAGATCGGTCAGCAGTCGTCGATGCAAGTCTGAATAAATCTCCTGCGGCAACATTCGTTTGAGTTTCAGGAAGTCCTCTTCACCAAGCGTTGTCTCCAGCCATCGACCAATGCCACTGCTTTGGAGCCACTTCCCGACTGGCGAAGTCACCTTGCCGACGAACCACTTCACCAGCCCGGATCCTGGATAATCACTCGCCGCAATGCTCCCGACTTCTTGCAGAAGCTCCCAGCTATTCCCGAGCAGACCGGCCCCCCGAAAGAGCGGCTCGTCACCTGCCCCTTCCTTCACCCGTAGCCAGGTGTAGGCGAGATCGAATCGGGGACAGGAGACCGCTGGCCCCATTTGACGGCGGATTTCTGCAAGCGACCGAGCGGAGTTGTTCGCGTAGTCGACTCCCCCCGTCATCGGATCGAGGTCCAGGTATGCTGTCGGGAAGCCATCGGGGAGCGTTCCGCGGAGTTTGCGGAGCAGCCAGGTTTTCCCTGCCCCGCCGACGCCGTAGAACATTAGCACCGGGGCGACATGCCCGCCGTCCAAATTGAGAATCCTCTCAAACGCCGTCTGTTCGGAGACGCGATTCGTGAAATTTCTCAACTCGGCAGCAGGTGCGGGACGCTGATCGCCAAGGTTCCCAAACATAAAGCCCTCTCCCCGTTTCTACTTCGAACAGGACATGCCAGCATGCGGCACAGTGAGCCGCGTATCGCCGTTTCACATGAATAACGCGTCAAACATATTGGCGGATCAAATGATTTACCAACCTTCGCTGGACTTTCAAATCGCGCGACTCAGATCCTGTCGCTCCTCGCTCTCGCACCGGACATCCAGGAAGCCATCCTGTTCCTCCCCCGAACCACAGAAGGCCGCGACGCGATCAAAGAATCCGACGTCCGTCCCATCGCCACCACCCCCGACTGGCGCAAACAACGCCGCCTGTGGGCCACGCTGTGCGCCGAACGGTTGCGGAGATAGACCATCAGCCTGTTCGAAATGAATTCCTGGCGTCACTTGGAGAGCGACGAGGGCACTCCAATGACGAGTTGCCCACGCTGGATGGCGACAGGCGAACAATCCCGTGTTACAGTTCCCGCGCCGATAATTGTCCGTCTTCAGCTTGTACAGCGAGGAAGCTCATCAGGTGGTCACCCGGAGAACATTCGTCCGCACCGTTGCGGGCACCTGTGTGAGTTCCGTTCTCCCTGGACTGGCGATTGCGCAGCGGTCAGGGCGAAGTGATCACTATGCGACCGGTACAGAAGCCGGCGTGACGACAACCTCTCTGCAGGCCAGCGAGGCGGCGCTCTGGGCACTCGATCAGGGAGGCAATGCCGCCGATGCGTACATCACGGCAGCATTGACGCAGACGGTTTCGGAACCGGGATTGACATCGATCGGTGGCGCCTTCGGAATGAACTATTTCGATGCGGGCAGCAGGGAAACGACCGCTATCGCGGGACTGCTGGGGCCAGCCGCAGCCGAGCCGTATGACTTCGAGCGTGATTCACCGATAACGCAATCCGGCCGGGCCATGCCGGTGCCAGGGTTCATTGCGGGGGTCTTCGAGGCGCATCGTCAACTCGGCAAGCTGAGTTGGAAGCAACTGTTCGAGCCAGCAATCGGACATGCCATCGACGGTTGTCGGATCATTCCGGAGATCATTGCGGCTGCTCAACGGAAAGGTATCAAGGATCCTGCGTCGCGCGCTGTCTGGAATCGGACAGGGCACTTCGTGACGGCCGATGAACCGCTCATACAGACTGAACTTGGAGCAGTCTTGAAGGCAGTCGCCCAGCATGGCCCCGATGCCTTCTACACCGGTGATTTTGCTCGGCACTACGTGGAGCGTGCTCAAGCAGACGGCGGCAGAATCACACGGGAGGATCTGGCGAATTGGAAGAGGCTGATCCGCCATCGAAAACTGGAACCTCGTGGCAACTACCGGGGATATCAAGTGGTCAGTGCTCCACTGCTCGTCTACGCCATGCATCTGAACGAGGCCCTGGATCTGCGGGGATCGGGCAGTGCCGCCACGAGTCCAGATTCCACATTCAAGCAATTGCGAATCATGGAAGAAGTGTTCCTGTCCACAAAGTCGCTCACCGCTGAAAACGAGCATGAATTCGTCGATCCCGCTCATGCGAAGCAACGGGCGGATTTCGTCCTGAACAGTCCACGTCGCGAGTTCACGCTGGATGCGATCTTCAACACGTGCTTTCTCGTTGTCCGTGACCGGGATGGCAACTGTGCGTGGGGGACGCACTCGATCAACTCACCTTCCTCCTTTGGTGCCGGCATCATGGTCGATGGGGTCTATACGTCATATGCGATCAACCGTGAACATGTGCATGGCGACGGCGCTACGGCTGCGGGCATCACCACAAGTTATGCTCTCTTCAAAGATGGGACACCGCGGCTCGT
>JAGQQB010000538.1 GCA_020426425.1 Planctomycetaceae bacterium
ACAACGATTGATTCGCCTGCCCAGGAACCAGTAACGGACCACTCTTTCCCCCCCGCTTCCACCCAGCAAAGGTATCCAGTCGCAGGTTGTTACGGGGATTGTCCGCCCCGTGGCAGTTCAAACACCGGCGATTGACAATGGTGGCAATGTCCTTGGTGAACCCGACGGGAGCAGCAGCGCCTGTCCCGAGCGCCTTATCTACGAGGGCCTGTTGCTTTGCGACCGCCGCCAGAATTCCGGCAAAAGCGCGATCGGACACCTGCATTTTGGCTGCCTCGGCGATCTCTTCGACCTTGGTCCGGATTTCCCCCAATTGCTTGCCTGCTTCTTCGTATTCCTTCTTGCGGATGAGCGACGCCACCTTGGGCACTTCGCGCGACAAAGCCAGCAACTCGCGCCGTTGCTCGACCGTAATCTGGGCGTGCGATACCGCCGGCATCGCGCACAACAGCGCCAAGGCCAACAACAGTGAACGAAGAACACGGGAATCGATGAGACCACGAAGCATGCACAAACCTGCGAATCGGGCGACCAAAGGATCCAAGCCACGGTGAACCATCCCACCAGCGTGACTCTTTCGGAACCACGCTCTGCGACGGAATGTTCGACACGAGATAAGTATAAGGCGTAAATCGCGGAGAAGAAAGGTGATTCGGCACAGCGGACACAGCTGGTGTGTTCACCCTGTGCATAGTGAACACATCTTGCGACTCGGAGGCGGCATCATCAGCCGGATGTCACCAACGCTCTAAGCGATGACTGCAACCAACAACTGGCCACTCCGCAGTGTCCTTGAGAGCCTGCGAACCTGCGACGCCTACCCGGTTGCCGTCGGTGCGCATAGAATCAGACAGGGTGGAACTGCAACGTCGGCCCGCCAATCGAAGCACTGATCCAGGCGCATCGCACGATCCGAGGGAGACGAACATGACTCGCAAATCGGGATCCCACAAGCCAGCCGGGAAATCCACCGGACGCAAGTCGCGGCATTCCGCTCATGGCGATGCCGGGACACCGAGCGGCGAGCAGACGATTGGCGGCTACCTGATTCAGCGGCTGCAGGACTATGGCGTCCGCGATTTGTTCGGCATTCCGGGCGACTTTGTGCTGAACTTCTATGGAATGCTGGAAGAAAGCCCGATCAACGTCGTTGGCTGCACACGGGAAGACTGTGCTGGCTACGCTGCCGATGCCTATGCCCGAGTCAACGGATTGGGTGCGGTCTGTGTGACGTACTGTGTGGGAGGCTTGAGCCTGTGTAACTCCATTGCTGGGGCGTATTCGGAAAAGTCGCCGGTCATCGTGATCAGCGGTGCGCCAGGGATCGCCGAGCGGCGAAACGATCCGTTGCTGCATCACAAAGTCCGGGACTTCAACACACAGCGTGAAGTGTTTGAGAAGATTACCTGTGCGAGCGCTGCGCTCGACGATCCGCTAACGGCGTTTCGTGAGATCGATCGCTGCCTGGAGGCGGCGGTGCGGTACAAGCGGCCTGTGTACCTGGAGATTCCCCGTGATCGTGTGCTGACGAAGGCACTCATTCCGCATGTGCCGCAGCGCTTGGAACTCGTGAGCGATGCGGACGCGCTGGCTGCATCACTTAAGGAAGCGGCTGAACGGATTAAGCAGGCGAAGCAACCGGTGCTCATCGCCGGGGTGGAGATTCATCGGTTTGGTCTGCGCGATCAGGTGCTGCGACTGGCCGAACAGAATCAGATTCCGATGTGTGCCACGCTGCTGGGGAAGTCGGTCGTCAGCGAACGGCATCCCTTGTATCTTGGTGTCTACGAAGGGGCGATGGGGCGCGAGTCAGTTACCAAATACGTCGAAGAGAGCGACTGTGTGCTGTTGCTCGGCACATTCATGACCGACATCAACCTGGGCATCTTCACCGCTCACCTCGATCCCGGTCGCTGCATCTACATCACCAGCGAGCAACTGCGAATTGGGCACCACCATTTCCATGATGTGCTGCTGGGCGACTTCCTCACCGGACTGGCTGATGGCAAGCTCCGCAAAGGGAAACCAATGCTTCCCAAACCGCGTACGCCGGTCACACTGCCCGAGGATCCTTCCCAACCGGTCACGAACGCGTCGTTGTTCGCGTACATCGACAGCATGCTCGACGACGAAATGGTCGTGATCGCCGATGTGGGCGACTCGCTGTTTGGGGCCTCCGATCTCACCATCCACAAGCACACCGAGTTTCTCAGTCCGGCTTACTACACGTCGATGGGATTCGCCATCCCTGCGGCGCTGGGAGCCCAAGTGGCCAATCCGACACTCCGTCCACTTGTCCTCGTGGGAGATGGCGCATTCCAGATGACCTGCCTTGAACTCTCGTCCATCGTGCGCCGCGATTTCAATCCAATCGTTCTGGTGCTCAACAATCACGGCTATACCACCGAACGCTTCCTGCAGGAAGGGCCGTTCAACGACATCCTCAACTGGAACTACCACC
>JAGQQB010000053.1 GCA_020426425.1 Planctomycetaceae bacterium
AAGACTAAAACGCCGAAATCCGCGACTTCCCCCGAACGAACGCAGTCCCCAATCAGGGTGGCAGACTCGTCGATTCGATGTCAGAATGAGGAGCATCTCGAACAGACATCGGTTTCAGTCTCAGGAGTCCCAGGACGATGGCTTCAACGACCCCGGCGGGTAGCACGACCGTCAAGCATCATGATCGACAGTACAAGGTGATCGGCACAAGGCCTGTGCGGCATGATGGGGCAGATAAGGTGACTGGTCGCGCTCAATACGGGGCCGACAAGCAGTTGCCTGGTCTCCTTGCTGGGTACATTCTGCGTAGTCCACATGCGCATGCGAACATCAGGTCGATCGACACCAGCGCGGCCGAGGCGTATCCAGGCGTGTACGCGGTACTGACCGGCAAGGACATGCCGCACGTAGGGGACCGCATCGCAGAACTGGGCGAAGGCGCAGTGCGGCTGTGTCACCTCAGTGCCAACTGCATGGCTCAGGGGAAAGCGCTTTATCATGGGCATGCTGTTGCGGCTGTCGCTGCGGAGTCGATTCACATCGCCGAAGAGGCGGCCCGGCTGATCAAGATTGATTACGAAGTCCTGCCGCCAGTGATGGATGTATTGCAGGCGATGGAGTCGTCGGCTCCAGTGCTGAACGACGATGTCTTCACTGAAGAGATGGGGCAGCAGACATCATCGTCGCCTTCGAATGTCGCCGGTCGGTTCCTGTACGAACTGGGTGATGTCGACAAAGGCTTCGCTCAGGCAGATGTCGTCGTCGAACGGGAGTTCCGCACGGCGACCGTGCATCAGGGATACATTGAACCGCACACTACGACCGCGCTATGGCACGGCGATGGCCGGTTGACGCTGTGGACGAGCACGCAAGGTTCGTTCACCGTGCGTCAGCAGGTGGCGGAATTGCTCGAAGTCCCGCTCACCTGGGTGAAGGTGGTGCCGATGGAAATCGGTGGTGGATTCGGCGGCAAGATCTCCGTTTACGAACAACCGGTTGCCGCACTGCTGTCGAAAAAGGCAGGCCGACCCGTCAAGGTGACGATGGACCGGGCCGATGTCTTCAAAGCGACAGGTCCAACGCCCGGTTCCGTAATTCGCGTTAAACTGGGGATGAAGAAGTCCGGCGAAATCGTTGCCGCCGATGCCTGGCTCGCCTACGAGGCAGGCGGATACCCTGGCTCGCCGATCAATCCCGGCTGCATGTGCATTCTTGCCTGCTACGACATTCCGAACGCCCGGGTCGAAGGGTTCGATGTCTGCGTCAACAAGCCCCGGACGAATGCGTATCGCGCACCAGGGTCCACGAATGCGGCATTTGCACTGGAGACTGTGCTGGAAGAAGCGTGTGCTCAACTCGGACTCAACTCGCTCGACGTCCGCATCCAGAATGCTGTTAAGGAAGGGTCGCGGCGCGTCGATGGGTACGTCTATCCTCGCATAGGTTTGATCGAGTGTCTCGAAGCGGTCAAGAATTCCGACCACTATCAGTCAAAGCTCGATGGTCCGCATCGGGGCCGGGGTGTGGCGTGCGGGTTCTGGTTCAACATCGGCCTGAAATCGAGTGTGACCGCGACCGTGAATACAGACGGCAAGGTCTCGCTGGTGGAAGGCTCGACCGACATCGGTGGCACACGAACGAGCATCTCGATGCAGTTCGCCGAAGTGCTCGGCATTCCCGTGGAGGACGTGCAGCCGATCGTCGCTGACACCGACAGCGTTGGATACACCGACGTGACTGGCGGCTCGCGCGTGACCATGGCGACCGGTATGGCCGCCTACAAGACCGCACTCGCCATTCGCGATTTGATGTGTGAACGCGCCGCCCGCATCTGGGAGTGCGATGTTGAACAGGTGCGATACAACGACGATGCGACATTGTCCGGTCCAGATGGAAAGTCGATCACCTTCCAGGAAGTCGCCGCGCAGATCGTGCAGACCGGGGAATCCATCACCGCGACGGGTAACACCAACATGCCGAATTCGAGCAACGCGTTTGGCGTGCATCTGGTCGATGTCGAAGTCGATCCTGATACCGGCAAAACCACGATTCTGCGTTACACCGCCTGCCAGGATGCAGGAACTGCGATTCACCCTGCTTATGTCGAAGGGCAGATGCACGGCGGAGCAGTGCAGGGAATCGGCTGGGCACTCAACGAAGAATACTGCTACGACAAAAACGGACTGCTCCGGAACGCGAACTTCCTCGACTACCGGATGCCGACCAGTTACGACCTTCCCAATATCGAAACGATCATTGTCGAAGTCCCTAACCCGGATCATCCTTACGGTGTTCGCGGCGTGGGCGAAGTTCCAATCTGTCCACCACCGGCGGCGATTGGAGCGGCCATTCATCAGGCGAGTGGTGTCTGGATGCACGAACTGCCGATGTCGCCGCCGCGACTGCTGCATGAGATTTTGGCCCAGCGGTAACGGAAGTGTGGTAAACAAGAGTCGCTGAATTTGCTGCAATCATGGCGTTGGTTCGCGGAGCGAACCACGACTTTGGCTTGCTGCTCGAATTCAGTCTGTATCGACGAGTAACGACATAACGGAGTTTCGGAGAGCCAAGATGATCAACCTGAAAAAGATTCTGGTCCCCACGGACTTCAGTGAGTTCAGCCTGCACGCCATGAAATACGGCTGCGAGTTCGCGCGTCGATTCGGGGCGGAACTGCACGCTGTGAGTGTGGTCGAAGACATTTATCCACTCGTGCCTGAGTCCGGCATGCTGCTGCCGACCGCGACGAACTATCTCAACGATCTCAAAGCGGCGGCAGAGAAGACGCTCGCCACCCGGCCCGATCCGAGTTGGGTCGAAGGGGTCGAGGTGAAACGCGAAGTCCTCATTGGTACGGCGTTCCTGGAGATCATTCGCTACGCCAAGGAAGAAGACATCGACATGATCGTTATTGGTACGCATGGTCGCACCGGGTTGGTGCATGCACTGATGGGTAGCGTCGCCGAGAAGATCGTCCGCAAAGCCCCCTGTCCGGTGCTTACCGTCCGCCCAGAAGGCCACGACTTTGTGATGCCGTAGGGGGACGAGGGTCAAGGGATCAGGGTCTAGCAGCCCGTTGAACAAGGAAACCCGCAGCGTTAGCGAGGGATCAATGGCACGTAAAAATGTCTCTCGCTGACGCTGCGGGTTACCTGTCGTCTGGCTATTCAACAGGTACTTAGAGGTTCCTAACTCACACACCCCAGCGCCTAACTCCAGGCTCGCTATGCAATGGTTCGCGGTCGGATGCGGTGGTTTCGTGGGAGCCATTGCCCGCTATGCGCTGAGCACCTGGGTGGTGCGAAAGTTTCCAGCTGGAACGCTGGTGGTGAATCTGGTGGGGTGTCTGCTGATCGGTCTGTTGATGGCCTTGTGCGTGAAAGCCAAATGGCCGGGCGATGGAACCTTCGCCCACCGCTTCCTCATCGCAGGCTTCCTCGGCTCGCTGACGACGTTTTCGACGTTCAGCTATCAAACGGTCGAACTGGCTCACCGGGGACAATACAAACTGGCAGTGCTGAACATTGTTCTCAATCTGGTCTGCGGATTGATCGCGGTGCTGCTGGGGATCGCTCTAGGTGAGGCGATCGCGACGCGGTGGAACGTCCCGTAGCGCGGCGAAGTGGTGATCACCATAGATGAGTGCGTCTGAAAGATGGGACTCGTCCCCAACGCCGTCGGCGTGGTGCGTGGCGGTGGGGCAATTGGAGACAGCCTTGACGATTGATGATTACTGATTGTTGCAGGACACTGGGGTGCGGTGCGCTCTGAATGCTCGACGCCGCAGAGCCCTCCCCGAATCTCGCAGGTTCGCGTCGCCCCATCCGAAGTCAGTGGCGCTGCAGGAGAGTGTCGCCTTTGGGCGAATGCATCGCCATCATCCCGCAGCAGCACTTTTCCCGACCTTTGCAGCGCAATGGGGTTGCCTGGCGTTGCGGGACACGGGAAACTCTAAAGTAAGAATCCGCCGCAGCCAGAGACATAGGGCCAGCCATGTCAGCCGGCGAACACCAGTCCGCCATTTGCGATGCCTCTGAGGAGGGGACCGATGCGCGCGCGGGGGTGGTGCTGCAGTCGATTCGGGCAGTGGTCGACTTGATCTGGCGGATTAAGTGGCAGATCACCTTGATGTTCGGCACGACCTCGATGCCGTTTGTGACGCGGCAATGCACCAACGGCGGCGTGCTGTTTCCGGAAGATCAGTTCAACGAGGTGGCGGCAATCCCTCAATGGCGCGAGGCCCAGCGGCGGCAACTCGCCGATGCCGACTTTGTGATGCGGTATCAGACGTACCGCCATGGATGCGTCGATCAGGTGTTGGAGTCGCTCGTCAGTTGGTGTGGATCGCGGTGGCAGGAGCAGCTCCAGGGGTTTCCTCCTGGGCGACCGCCGGGGTGTCGTGAATGGAAGCGAGAGTATCCCGCAGCGGGAGATGGGTTCGTCCCATGGCCGGTGTTCGTGTCGCACTTCAATTCACTCCCGATCGAAGACCGTGGGGGCTTTGTTCTGGAAACGCGATCTGAGCAGACCTGGGAGTCGCTGAGTGAGCAACTTCAGTCGGAGCCAGTCCCGGTCCTGGTGCCCTACCTGCTTTCGCCAGTCCCGTTGATTGGTCGGGCGGTTTGCCGCGTACTCATCGCGATCACGTATCCTGTTAATCAACTCGTGTACTGGTTGACGCTCGCGTTGGGGCGATCAGGGTACAACTGGCACCGTGAGTGTTTCCTGGGGGGCGATGACGACATCCATTTGTACTATCCGCATCTGTGCATGGTACTCGGACAATTTCGTCGCAAGGCCGATGGGGCGGAGTTTGTGTTAATCCTGGAAGCCTGGGGAGGAGACTTCCTGTCGTTCTCTGGGGTTTCGCAGATTTTCGAAGTGCTCACGCGGGAAGAATTTGAACGACGCTGGAACCGCTGGGATGAACTCAAGGTCTCGCGCAAGCTCCAGGCGAAGTGGCACCGCATGATGCTGCAGGGCGGAATCTTCGTGCCGAAGCGGGACGGCAGCGACTGATGCCGCGCCGTTGGCATCATTGCGGTCCGTTTGGCTGGATGTTCATTCGGCGGCACATGCAACTGTTCGCAATTAGCTAACCCAACCGGCGCAAGCGATCCCGAACATCTTGACCGCGCGCATGTTCGCAGGCAGCAACACAAAGTTCTCACGCCGAGTGAGTGCGTTGCACCTGATACAACTGATGCGGCAAGTCATGGAAGGTGACGTTGCGTTGTGGGGTCATTCCGAGCCGGCCCGCGACAGCTTGCGATGGCGTATTGTCGGGACGAATCAAGGAAATGACGTACGGCAGTCGCAGTTCCCCGAAGGCCAGATCGCGGACGGCCGAGGCGGCTTCGGTCGCGTAACCTTGTCCCCAGAAGCGGGCATCGAGCATGTAGCCGATTTCCGGTTCGCATTGCCCTTCGACATCCTGCCAGAGCAAGCCGACCTGTCCAATAGGGGTATGGTCCTCCACCAGTTCGGCCAGCCAGAAGCCCTGTCCGTCCCGCTGATATCGCATCAGCGTGCGGTCCAGCCAGCTCAAAGCTTCGGTACGGTCACAGCAGTGCGGATAGAACCGCATCACTTGAGGTGAAGCCAACAGAGCGGCCAGAAAGTCGAGATCGCCGGGGACGAACTCCCGCAGTCGCAGACGCGGAGTGAAGAGTTGAAACGGCATTGCTGCACCTCCTGTGGAACAGTGTCAGAAGATTCTGCCATTTCCGGTTGTAATGGCTATGATACCAGCGAGTCTCACCTCTGAGGGGGTGTGAAAGTTCGTTGGCAATCACGGTTTGTGGAACAGAGGGCAGAAATCAGGTGTTCGAGGATCAGAGAGGATTGCGGATTCGGGAATCCATCCTCGAAACTCCATTCAACTCACCACCCTCCACTCTTAACCCTGCACCACCATTCAGCATGTAGAGATGAACGTGGAATCGCAAGCAAAAATTCGTCGCAATCCCACTCGGGCCGTCAAGATTGGCCGGGTGATCATTGGAGCTGGCAATCCAGTCGCTGTGCAGAGCATGACCGCCACGCACACCACGAATGTTGCCGCCACGCTGGAGCAGATTCAGCAGTTGCTGGCCGCCGGGGCGGACATCATCCGCGTCGCGGTCGACAGTCGTAAAGATGCCGAGGCGCTGGCCGAAATCAGCCAGCAGTGCGAGGCGAACCTGAGTGTGGATCTGCAGGAGAACTACCGGCTCGCCGAGATCATCGCTCCACACGTGTCCAAGCTGCGGTACAACCCTGGCCACCTGTATCACCACGAGCGGGAGAAGCCGTGGCAGGAAAAGGTGAAGTATCTGGCCGACCTCGCCGGCGAGCATGATTGTGCCATGCGGGTTGGTGTGAATTGCGGCTCGGTCGATCCGGCCAAGAAGGAAAAATACGAGCCGACCGATTCCATTTCGCCCATGCTGGAAAGCGCCCTGGACCACTGCGAGTTTCTCGACTCCGTCGGTTTCACCCGCTACTGCGTGTCGCTCAAGGATTCCGATCCGCAGCACGTGATTGAAGTGAATCGTCGCTTCGCAGAGCAGCGTCCCGAGATCCCGTTGCATCTTGGGGTGACCGAAGCGGGCATGCCGCCCGATGGGATCATCAAAACCCGGATCGCGTTCGAGCAACTCATTGGGCGCGGCATCGGCGATACGATTCGTGTTTCGCTCACACTGCCAAATCCACGCAAGTACGAAGAGATCGAAGCGGGGCGCCAAATCCTCGCCGATATCGCCGCTGGTCGCGTTCGCACGGTCGTTGATTACGGACTCCAGGAACTGAACATCATCAGTTGTCCCAGCTGTTCGCGTGTCGAGAATGAGGCATTCATCGACCTCGCACAACAGGTGAAGGAAATGACCGCGTACGCGAAGGATTACGCCATCACCATTGCGGTGATGGGCTGTCGCGTGAATGGTCCCGGCGAGACCGACGACGCCGATCTCGGTCTGTGGTGTGGGCCAACGCACGTGAATCTCAAGCGGGGACCGGAGTCACTCGGAGCCTATCCGTATGATGAGATCCTGCCTCAACTCAAGCAGGAACTTGACGCACTGATTGCTCATAAGGAGTCGTCGGCGTGACTCAGGGCTCCAAGTGGGTGCCGCACGGCCAGCGAGCAGGACGATTTGGCACGATGATCTTGGCCGTGCAACGTGTTCCAACTCGCGGTCAATCCATCGCGCGGACACTCATCGCCATGGGGCTCACGTTCGTAATACGGTCGTGAACCCCGCTCGTATGTGCGCAGGACATGTGGGACAGTTCGAGGGTAAGTTCGCCGCCCTTCGAATCGGCATAACCGTCCCTACATCCGGACGTACCCCTCCCAGCTTCACCAATTGCCGCGAACGGCACATCTTGGTCAGTCGACACGTACAACACCCCTTGGGGCCAAAACCATGGTTTTCGCTGGGGAATGATTGAAGTTTTCCCTCGGAGCGGAGACCATCCTTTCCTGTCGCGAGTGAGCCTGTTGCCGCTTGCCACTTTTGCAGTCCCCACTTTTTTCAGGCTGATCACATGCTCACGCCCGGTCTCGGCTCTCTCGACTTTCGCGAACTGACCAGCCTGCCTGCCCGAACGTTGGTGGCTCCGTTACATGTCATCCGAGAAATCCGGGTGGCCTTGGGCGCGGTCAACTTCAACCTCCAGGTTGGCACGGAAGAAACCGTGTACGTCTCCTCCGATCTGTTCACCGCGTTCAATACGTGGGATGCACAGCGGGAACAAGACGACAACTGGAACTGATCTCTCGTGATCATGGGGACGGTTTGTCCGGTCGTTCGTTCAGAGACGTGCCCCGACCGTTCTACGGGCCTTGTGGATACGTCTCCTGCCGACGCCACGTTGATTGCAGCCGGGTTTTTGATCCGCAGCGTCGACTTCGTCGTCGATATCGCTTCCCTGCCCCACACTTGACCTCTGCTCTTCTGGCAAGGGGCCCACTGCTGGGAGGCATTTGCTGGTTGCTGACCGGCCGTCATCGCGACTTCACCCGTCCTGCGGCGTAGCCAACATCGCGAGTGTCGAATCGAGCCCGCGAGATTCTGTGAGGGCACTGTGGCATCGATTGCTCAGATCGCATCGACCCCCGTGTCGCTCAGCAATGAGCCGTCCGCATTCAGCACTCGCCATGTGCTAGGCATCTCCCCGACGCCGCCAACGCTGGCCACGTCCAGTACGAGCACCCGCTGCCAGCGGCAGCGGATCACTTCTCAACTGCGACTGGGGGGCACGGGCCATTCTGCACCTAACGAGGATGGCTCGTCTGCGGCCCAAGGTTCGCATCCTTCCTCAAGCTGTGGTCGACCATTGTCGGGGATCGGTCTAGAATTCGCAGATCGAGGTGTGCATCCTTGGCGGAGGAATTGTGCCTCGATGTCGGCAAGGATCTGTGTCGCTTAAAGTGGACCAAGAAACACGCCGCCTAACTCCTGGAAGCGAGAACGATGGAACGAATCATCCTGTTGATCGCCGCAGTCATTATCGGCGCGATGCTGGTTTGGGTGGCGTTGTTTCCCCCCAATCCCCAGCAAGCCCGCGTTCCCGACATTCTGCCGCCTGAAGTCCCCTGGTTCGAGCAGGAGGTTTTACAGGCCAGGGAGACGGTGATCGTCGACTTCGGGGCAGCTTGGTGCGGACCATGCCGGGTGCTGAAGCCGATGCTTGATCAACTCGAAACAGAGTTCGCGGGCCGGGTGAAGATCGTGCCTGTCGACATCGACGAAGAACCAGAGTTGAGCGCCCACTACAAAGTCGATGGGGTTCCGTACATGTTTGTCTATCGTGACGGCGAACTCGTGGCAGCAGTCCAGGGACTCATTCCCGACTACACCGAACTGGTGCAATTCATTCGGCCGCACCTGCCTCCGCCTGCTGCTGTGTCTGACGCGGAGGCGGACCCTCCAACTGAGGCAGCGGCAGGTTCCCCGGATGATCCCGTCACAGCACCGTCAGAGCCAGCGCCGCCGGGATCACCTGAGGCCGCGTCTGCTCGGTAAGCCCGTCTCACCAATCCATCGCAGCATACCGACCACCATCCAGAACTATCGCACGGGCCGAAAGCATGGACCGGATTCGAAAAGCCTTTGAGGCGAGCGCCTTTCTCCTCGACCTGGAAGCCCAGGATCTGGGGGATGTGTTCCGGCAGGCGATTGTCGCGGCGGTGGGGTTGGGCTTTATTCCCGCCGATAAAGCTGCTGCCGTCGAAGCGGAACTGCACGCGCGCGAAGCGACTTCGTCGACCGCCATCGGCAATGCGGTCGCCATTCCCCATGCCTACATTGAAGGAATCGACGAGCCGCTCGTCTTCTTTGTGCGATTGCGTAAGGCAATCGACATGGGCGCGCCGGACTTGCGCCCGACCCGGTATCTATTCATCCTGACCGGGCCAACCGGTCGGGCCAGCGAGCATCTCGACACGTTGACCGAGATTGCCCGACTGATGTCGGACAAGGAGTTCCGCTACGACCTGCGACAGGCGCTGCATCGCAACGATCTGCTCGAAGCGATCACGTCATTTGACGAACGAATCGCTCCCGAACGTCGCAAGGCGCTGCATGAGGACGGCCTCACGTACACCGGTCGTATTGGGGGCGGTCTGGTTGCCGACCTGAAACGACGCGCGGCCTGTTATCTGTCCGACTTCAAGGATGGGCTGCGAGCAANGAGCCTCGGCTCTATTCTGTTCCTGTACTTTGCCTGTCTTGCACCGACGATCACCTTCGGCGGACTCATGCAGGATGCAACTGGCGGCATGATTGGCGCGACCGAAATGCTGCTGATTACTGCCGTTGGCGGTGTCTTGTTCTCACTTCTCGGGGGGCAGCCGCTGCTAATTCTGGGGGGAACCGGGCCGCATCTGGTGTTCACGACCATTCTTTATGAGCTGTGCAACAAGCTGCAGATCCCTTTCCTGCCGACGTATGCATGGGTCGGCTGCTGGTCGGGGCTGTTCCTGATCCTGCTCTCCCTGACCGACGCGAGTTGTCTGCTGCGGTTCTTCACCCGGTTCACTGATGAAATCTTCGCGGTGCTGATCTCGCTGATTTTCATTATGGAATCACTCAAGAAGATCCTCGCCTCGCTGCACGATGCCCGGGCCGATGTGATGGAACACGACCAGGCGTTCCTGGCGTTCATCCTGTCACTCGGGACGTACGTCTGCGCGATGATGCTCGGCAGGATTCGAAGCACTCGTTATCTGTCGCACGGCTTCCGCGAGTTTCTGGCCGACTTCGGTCCCACGATCGCGGTCGCAGCGATGATCCTGTTCGCCACACTCTTCCCCAAAGTTGCACTCGATCCACTGGCGGTGCCAGATCGACTGGAACCCACTTTTGCCCAGGCCGATGGCGTCAAACGGGCCTGGCTGGTGCCGATGTTCGATGTCCCGCTGTGGGTCTGCTTCGCTTCAGCCGTTCCCGCAATGCTCGTCACGGTGTTGACTTTCCTTGAACAGAACATCACCGCCCGAATTGTGAATTCGCCTGATCACCAGCTGCAAAAGGGACCGGGCTACCATCAGGATCTTGGCGTCGTTGGCATTCTGCGAGCGGCTAGTTCCATCTTCGGCTTGCCATGGCTCGTGGCCGCCACGGTACGCTCACTGAATCACGTCCGGTCGCTGGCCACGGTGGAAGAGAAGGTCGGCGCCGGCGGGGATCGGCGCGAGGAGATCATTCACGTCCATGAAACGCGAGTCACAGGATTGGCCATCAGTCTGCTGATCGGCGGTTCGCTATTGCTGCTACCACAACTCAAACTGGTTCCCATCGCTGTATTGTACGGGCTGTTCCTGTACATGGGCGTCGTTTCGTTGGGAGGCAATCAGTTCTTCGAGCGCCTCATCCTGTGGATTACTGATCCGAACCTGTACCCCAAGACCCACTACACACGGACGGTGGATACTTGGCGGATTCACCTGTTCACGGCGATTCAAATGCTCTGTCTGGTAACGTTGATGCTCGTCAGCCTGAGCACGGTGAAGATCCTGTTCCCGTTACTGATCGCCCTGTTGATCCCGATTCGCCTGCTGCTCAATCGCATCTTCCCGAAGGACGCCCTCACCGCGCTCGATGCCGCGACCGAACCGGAAGCGGAAGAGACCCACTGGGTGTAGGTTGTTGGCTGCTGGCCGGATGACAAGACATGAGCATCGTTCGCAACATGACTTCACGGCTGTCAAACGTCCGATGAGTGGTTGAGGCTCATGGGTGGAATTGGCGGCTGTGTGTGTTACGGTAGCAGGCCGCCGAAGTGGACGCGCGTAGCGCGCGGTCGCATCGGGCAGTCCACCAGTTCCGTCGATCGCGAGTTTCGACATGCCCCCTTCCCCACCTCCGCATCCTCCTCGACTGATCGATGAACTGCGGGAGAGTCGGCGCGATCTCATCAAACTGATGGGCCCGGTGTTCATGATTGCGCTGATCGGTCTGCTGATTGCCTTCTACTTTGTTGAGCCGCCGCCTCCGAAGGAACTCGTCATCGCCGCAGGTCCCGCCGACGGCAACTATTACGCGGTGGCACAACGGTATGCGCCGCTGTTTGCCGAGAACGGAGTGAAATTAACTGTTCGCGAAACTGCGGGGTCGGTCGAGAACTACTCATTGCTGCTCAACGACGATGCTGTGGATCTGGCGATTGTGCAGGGAGGGACATCTCCGCAACATGTCGACACCAGCCAGTTGGAATCACTCGCCACGCTATACCTTGAACCAATGTGGGTCTTTCATCAACGCGATGCAATCATCTCGCGGTTATCGGAATTGCCGGGGAAGCGAATCGCGATAGGAGCCGACGGCAGTGGTACGCAAGTGCTCGTCGAGATGTTGTTGACCGCCAATGGAGTCGAAGACGCGAGAAACGAAACAAGATTTGTGCGGGCGGGTTTGCACGAAACCGTCCGCATGTTGCAGGCAGGCGAAGTCGATGTCGCGTTCTTTGTGCTCTCGGCGGAGTCTCCCATCGTGCATGAACTCTTGGCGGACGAAGCGCTGGGGCTGATGGACCTGGATCGCAGCCGGGCCTACGCACAGCGGTATCCGTTCTTGAGCGATATCGTGCTCGCACGCGGAGTCGTCGACTTGCAGCGAGACTTGCCGCGGCAAGATGTTCGTCTCATCGCGCCGGCCGCCAATCTTGTTGCGACTTCGGAACTACACGACGCGTTCATTCCATTGCTGATGAAAGCCGCCATTGAAACCCATGTGTCGGGCGGTTTGGTGACGCGCCCCGGTGAACGATCGATGCTCGCTGGCACCGAGTTCAAACCCAACGCCATCTCCCGCCATTACCTCGAACATGGCCCCTCGTTCTTTCAGAAGTTTCTGGGGTTCTGGCTGGCTTCGCTGGTCGATCGTGCCAAGGTCATGTTGCTGCCATTGTTCGTGCTCGTGATTCCGCTGGCCAAACTGGCGCCGCCCGTCTACCGCTGGCAGATTCGGTCTCGCATCTACCGCTGGTATGCGCTGCTGCGCCGAATTGACCAGTCGCTCCGAAATTCCACCGACCACGAGTTGCACGAATTCCGACACACATTGGGGCGAATCGATCGGGAATTGGAAGAAATCAGTGTGCCGCTCTCCTACATGGAAGAGTTCTATCACCTGCGGCTACACATTGACCACGTGAAGCAGCGACTCGATGAGCGACTGCGAGCCATTGGACCGACGCTCCA
>JAGQQB010000539.1 GCA_020426425.1 Planctomycetaceae bacterium
TGTCCAGTTGTGCCTCGGTGAAGACGCGACGATAGTCCGGGTCACGGAGCCGGTTGTGATAGGCGAGTCCGCTGCCACCGTACCAGTGCCACTGGGCCGCTGAGTACCGCAGGAAGTTGCCATTGGTGATCGTGGAATCGACCGTGGAGTAGTGGTCCTGTGGGTTGAAACGATGCACCGCCAATCCGCCAGCCCTCAGGATGCGATTAGACTCGCGATGGATATCGAGCTGGATCTCGTAGGGGATGTGTTCAAGCACGTTGGAACTGATCACCAGATCCATACTCGCATCTGGCAAGCCGGTGCAGCGGGCATCGCCGGGATACTGATACTCGATGTTGAAACCGGCCAGAATGTCCGCCAGAGAACCGCTCTGCGACATCGCCTGTGTGTACCGCTGCCGCATATCTTCCAGCGGCACATGCCCGCGTTTCGCAATAATCTCCAGTCGCGATCCGAGCGCCTGTCGCGTTTCCTCGGCGTATTTCAACGTGAGCCAAGGATTGACGTCGACCGTAACGATGCGTTCCGCCCCGAGCAGGAAGAAGACCATCGGGACGAGAGGTCGCCAACCGGTTCCGACTTCAAGAATGTGACTCCCTTCAACGTGCCCATCCGCTTCGAGCGTAAGTTCGACCAGTTCCAGCGCGCGATTGAGGTCGCGATCCAGCTGCAAGCGGTTTGTTCCTGCTACGCGCTGCAGCCAGTGATACGCCTTGTGTCCGAGTGGGACGCGGCTGAGAACGGCGAGGAGATTCGCTTTGTGTTTCCAGTTCATGAGCAGTGGCCAGGCATGATGATGCAACGCGGGAGAACGGCTCCCTGACTTCAATCTAGATCACAGCCGGCCAGCAGGCGGCAGAAGCCGGCAGAGCGTTGCGAATCGGCAGCAGGAACACCGGCGGCGTGTCGCTCAGACCGATCTGTTGCGTTTCGGCAACACTGGGGACTGCGGCGTCCGTTGAGCGTTGATTGTCGCTGCGCGACCGTTGAACGTTGAAGGCGATTGAATGATGATCGACATCAAACAGCGAAGCCCCGACCGCTGACCGCCGATCGCCGATCGACAAATCCCTCTTGTCGACCACTGGCGCGATGCGGTACCGTTCCGCTCGTTTGTTCAGGAATCTCCAGCGGCAAGGATGCGCCGATGATGTCTCGTTTTCCATTCATTCCATTTGTGGCGGTCGTGGCAGTTGTGTGTGCCAGCACGGCTGCGGCACAGGAGGTCGCCAGCAGCACATTCTATCCTACCGCGATTGGCACCCAGTGGGTTTACTCTGCTGGCCCGGTTGAGATTTTGGAGCGAGTGGTCGCTTACGAGAAAATCGGCGAGGACTGGTGCGCCAGGATTGAAACGGTCTTCAATGGGAAACCGATTTCGCATGAGCACATCGCCATTCGACCCGACGGGATTTACCGCGTCGCCGTTGCCGGGCAACAGGTCCAGCCAGCATTTCGACTGGTGAAGCTGCCGCCTCGCGACAAAGAGCAGTGGGCGATAGCGTCGAAACTGGGCGAACAGATGATCGCCGGGACGTTCACGTTGGGCGAATCGCAAGTGGAAACGCCCGCAGGAAAGTATCGCACGCTGACGGCAACCGGGACGGGCTTCAAGATTGGCGAAGCCGAGATTGAATTCGTCTACCACTTCGCGCCGGGTGTGGGCAAAGTGATGCAGGTGACGAAGATCGCCGGGCAGAAGGATGTCGTGCTGCAGCTCAAGGAGTTCAAGCTCGGCAGCGGGGCATCGCAAGCGGCGGTGCCGGGGACTGTTGGACGATAAACGCAGGGAATGTTCGTACCCGACGCTGCCAGCGTCGGAGTTCTTGTTGTGTCGGTCTTGTGTGATTGACCGCCAGGCACTCTTTGGACGTGGCTGTCGCGTGTCTCGACCAGTGCCGCGATGCGTTGCTCGGCGCGGCTCAAGCGCGCGGACGGCACTCGGAGAGTGCCTGCAACGGATTAGCTGCCGCGCTGCTGTGAGTAGACCTGTTGCAACAGGTCCTCGACCGATTTGAACTTGCCTTTGGCTTTCACCGCTGTTTCGATCTTGTCGCGGGCGTCAGCCTGCGAGTGTCCCAAGGCGATCAGAGCTTCGTAGCCTTCGTTGAGGACATCGCGGTCGGTCCGCTTCTCGGCTGGGAGTTCGTCTTCAATCAAGAGGGCGAACTTGGCCATCTTGCGGCGCAGCTTCGCAATGATCCGTTCGGCCACCGCCGGGCCAATACCAGGTAGCGTGCTCAGCCCTTTCGTGTCCTGCTCTTCGATGGCGGTCGCGACTTCATGTACCGGCCGCACCATCGCCTGCAGCGCTTTCTTCACGCCCACGCCGTCCACCTGGCAGATCAGATCAAAGAACTCGCGCTCGGCCTGATGCAGAAACCCCACCAGTCGTGGCACCATGCGACCCCCCTTCTGAGGATTACCGTCGATGTACT
>JAGQQB010000540.1 GCA_020426425.1 Planctomycetaceae bacterium
CCCCATGGCGCCCAGGCGATATTCTGCGACGGGGCAGATGAGTTGCGTCTCGGCGAGTTCACGGTCAGCGGACGATAATCCAGCGAGCGCCTCCGTGATTGCCGCTTCGTCGTCTGAGGATCCGACACCGCTGCTGTGGCTGGCAAGTTTCATCAGATATTTCTGTGGATCTTTGCGAAGTCGCTCCTCACAGCCTGGGCAGCAGATCAGGACGGACTGCCCTTCGAGTTCGACTCGCATGGGCGTCCCCATTGCCCCCAGCAGCATATCCGTGACAGGGCACGTTCTTTGTACGTCCGCGATCATTCGGTCATCAGCAGTCAGTTCGTCCAATGCGGCCATCATGACCGGCGTGAGATCTTCTTCCGTGTTGGGGATGGCTCTTGTTGGATCAATCAATGATGGGTTCCCAGCCAGTTGCATCTGAGAGTCGATCAGGAAATTGCCGCGCGTGGCGACCTGTTCTCCATCGAGGAGCCCCTGTCGAACAACAATCTGGTCGCCGCAGGGAGGGCCCAGTACCACCCGCCGAATTTCGAATCGTCCAGGATCGGTTTCGACGTAAACGACGCTGTTGTTTCCCGCCATCAACACGGCGTCACGCGGAACGACGAGTACGGCGGCGCTTGTCTGGGCATTGTCGGTGAAGCCAAGTTGATTCGCCGGGACAAGATCGATGTCACAGATCGGACATTTTCCCGGAGCATCGACCACAATTTGTGGATGCCGAGGGCTCACCCACCGATTCGCAAGTTCCGGATCGTAGATGGGGCCATCCCCCCCACTGAGCGGGACATTCACCACCGCCCTGGCGTAGTCGCCGACTCGGAGTTTTCCTGCGTCATTGGACAGCACGACGCGCACACCCACTGTTCTCGTTTGGGGGTCAACATTGGGGTCGATAAACGCCACGCGTCCCTCGAAGTGCTGACCAGGCAACGACTGGACTTCCGCCTGGATTTTTTGGCCATACCGAACCACGGCTGCATCTTCCGGAAACAATTCCAGCATCAGCCAAAGAGTCGACAGGTCGGCCAACTGGTAGATAACGTCCCCCTCTTTGACATACTGGCCTTCGACAGCTCGCTTCTCGATCACCGTTCCGCTGATCGGTGCGCACAGATGCAGACGGCTATCGGCCTTTCCAGTGCTCTCCAGATCTGCAACCTGCTGCGGCGTCATTCCCAGTTCGACGACACGTTGACGTGCGCTCTCATACAGTTCGAGGTTCGACTCGGCGACGCGGGCGAGCGTTGTCGTTCGGCTTTCCTCGCGAGCCTTCTTTGCAAGCAGCAATTCGACCTGAGCCGAATAGAGTCGCGGCGAGTAGACCAGCGCGAGATGGTCACTCTGATTCACCACGACGCCGGTGTAATCGGCATACAGCTTTTCGATCCGGCCATCGACATAGGCCGAGATCGTTCTCATCGTTCCCTCGTCGTAGCTCAGGCGGCCGACACCACGTATGGTGCGAGTCATCGGCATCGATGTGACAGCAACTGTCCTGATGTTGGCGACACGTCGTGCAGCGGGATCGAGTTGAATAGATCGTCCATCGGACATCGCTCCGCCAGATGCCGCTGGAACAAGCTCCATGGCGCACACCGGGCACCGCCCTGGCTCCTTTTGAGGCGGCGTACACATCATCGGGCAGATGTAGGTCGTGTCCTCATTGGCAGAATGACTGTGGGTGTCGGAACCCCCACCACTTGATGTGATCCAACCCATCCGTTGGGCCATGCCCAGTCCGGTGAGCAGTGCCGCCCCACAAGCGAGAAACACCAGAGGCTGGAGAAACAATTTGATCCACCAGCGCCGCGACTCCTGCTGCATCGCCCGCGAATCGGCCGCAATGTTGCCGCCCTCTGCAGGAGCCGTGGACGGAATCGGCGATGGCGGAGTGACCGCGTCACCCGCTGTGGCCTGCTGGGCTTGATCTCTATTTGATTCGGTCATTTCAACCTCGACACTGTCCATGAGAACTTCGCGGCACATCTGGCGATCATCGGAGTGAATCGCCGCGAGTGTGTGCGGAAGGAACATCAATGCGCGCACGAATTGTCGTATTCGCCTCAACGGCGGATCAGGTGCGCGCAATCAGGCTGCAGCAACGCCGTTAAGTCTGCCAGCGACAGAGAACGGCCAAGTGCCTGAGCGTGGAGGAAGAGAGGCTGATGGTCGAAGCGGTCGCGAAATCAGGTCGACGGTGGCGCACGTCCGCAGTCGGCATGACACTCGTCACCCACTGCACGACGCGAACATCGACTTGTTCATTCGCACTCCGCCGTTCCCGAGGAACAGCGGGACGCTCCTGACCGACAGAGCAGCTGCAGGTGACGGTGGAAGCCGGATTCTGGCAGCAGGCACGCGAACCCTTCGCAGGCTGCGTACAACAGCAACAATCCGCTTGCTTACCGTTATGAGATTCCAGACACC
>JAGQQB010000541.1 GCA_020426425.1 Planctomycetaceae bacterium
CTTCAGCACGGTGTCTTCATAGCCGGCGTCGATGTTGGGATTATCGTTGACTTCGATGATGTAGAAGTTCCCGTTCGACTCTTTGACGTCGACCCCGTACAGACCATCGCCAATGAGGTTCGCCGCCTTGAGTGCCAATTGCACCGCTTTGCGGGGAGCGAGTTCCACCGGGACGGTTTCCAGTTTTCCATAGCTGTCGTTGCCGGAACCGTCGCGGCTGACGATCTGCCAGTGTCCCTGGGCCATGTAGTATTTGCAGGCGAACAGCGGCTGCCGATCGATAATCCCGATCCGCCAATCGAAGTCGGTTGGCAAGAATTCCTGGGCGACAATCAGGTCCGATTCGTCAAAGAACTCCTTAAGTTTCAGCGCCAGCTCCTGTTCAGTTTTCACCTTGACCACTCCCAGAGAAAACGCGCTGTCGGGAATCTTCAAAACGCACGGCAATCCCAATTCGGTGGCGATGGTGCCTGCGTTGTCCTTGTGGGCGACAATTGTTTTTGGTGTGGCGATTTTATGTCGGGTCAACAATTCCGCGAGATAGACTTTGTTCGTACAGCGAGCGATCGAAAGTGGATCGTCAATCACGACGAGTCCTTCCCCAGCTGCGCGGCGTGAGAACCGGTACGTGTGCTGATTCACGAACGTCGTCTCTCGAATGAACAGCGCATCGAATTCGGCGAGCCGACCGTAGTCGTCCCGGGTGATCAGTTCTGCCGCGATTCCCAGCGACGCGGCCGCCTTGATGAACTTCTGCAGCGCCTTGTCATTCGACGGCGATTCACTCGCCTCAGGATCGTGCAGGATGGCGAGATCGAAGCGACTGGGGTTCTTGCGCCGCACACTACTGCGGCGACCGGCAAAGTGTTCGCGGGCCATATCGACGACGAACGGCCAGTGGGAATCGGGGACATCGTTCGCGCCAATCGCGGACACGCGCCGCAGTTCCCAACGCTCAGCTGTCCGCACAAATTGCGCCCTCAGAAACGGCGCCGGGAACTGGTTGAACAGATGTAACGCGAGCCGGTCGTAGCGTTTTGCGAGATTGCGCCCGAAGTAGATGCTGAGCGTGAACTTGTCCCCGTGGATGTTGCCTAGACTTTTCTGCAGCAGATTGTCGAGTTCCTCGGTCGCCAGTCGCACGACCGCTCGGGTCTTCAGATCCTGCAACGTATTCACGTTCGGCATCGGCTTGTGACCACGTGCTTCGGCCAGCAGCGAAACGTAATAACCAATGGTTTGATACTTATAGGAGCGACACAGGTTGAACACCTTGGCGCCGCGCAGATCGCTGAATTCAGGATTCGTCAGGTAGGAGCGGGCATCCACAATTTGGACGCCCTCCAGTGGAATGGACCAGTCCTCGGGACTGTTGGTCACAATAAGAATCGGCATGGAAGTGGATCGTCAGTTCGCCGGTAATCGCTGCCGGCAGCTCCACGTCGTCAGCGTGGTGAGGTCAAGTTGGCCCGTGGTTCAATCATCAACAAGTTGGCATCGTAGGTCAGAACTCCCAACAGAATGGCGCATACCAGTCGGTCCAGACCGACATGGTAATGGTGCTCCAATCCGAGCGGATTCTTCAGGTAGGGATCAGCAACATCGACGGTGCGGTTGTCGGCGTCGTAGCCGCACAAGACAACGAAGTGCCCTTGCGGCTCCCCGCGAACATCGTCATCCACGCAGGTTGGACCAAACTCGCGCGGCACCTGATACAGGTACGTGGAACTCAGCCCGGTGAGAATGGGCACGTTCTTGCGGAGCTGATCTCGGATCAATCGAGCGTTGAGATCCCTCATGCGAATGATCCCCCCCTGCTGGAGGAACTCAATGTAGGCATCACAGGCAAGTTGGGTCTTTTCGCGATCTTTGGCTTCCCGCTGCGCCCTCAGTTTCTCGATCAGCGGGACAATCGCATCCCCTTCATGAGCACCGGACACAACACCCCGCTGGCTTTGAAACCAGGTGGGATCAAAGACGTTCAGGTCGTAGGTGTACAACGTGGTCCGATAACCGCGCCGCAGGGCGTGACTGCCGAGCAACACGGCGAGCGTACCGCCGTTTTGCAGACGTGGCGTTTCCTGAATCAGTTGATCGAGCGGATACTCTTCGCCGAAAAAGCGATACACGGCATGCAGGCAGGTTGGCCCACATGTCGAGTCGTCTGGCTGAGGAAGAATGTCGAGCCGCAAACGCTCGGTCATTGCCGCAACGGAAGTCCATTCCGTACTGAAGCGATCGATCCGGCACGCCCAGTGGCAGCCTCAGCGATCGATCTGGCGCGAAATTTAGCAATGTTTTCGGCTTTTGCGACGTCGAACCACCGATTTCCCGCCGATTTTCTCACAACCTGCACGGGCGGAATCTGGACCGAATTGAGAGGAATTCCGAAACCATAACGGACTTGCCGGGTTTAATATGTGGAAGTGCTGCCC
>JAGQQB010000542.1 GCA_020426425.1 Planctomycetaceae bacterium
GGCGGCGAAGGCCCGCATCGCGGAGCATCTCAAGCCGGGTGGTCTACTCGTGTTGAACGCCGATGACCCCGGCGCGATGTCGGTCCTCGAGCATGTGTCCTCAAAGGTCCGCGTGCGGACGTTCGGTATCCAGCAGTCGGCCGACCTGCAGGCGACGATCCTCGATGAGTCGCTCGACGGGACGCACATGCGTCTGACGTGCGGCACAGAGCAGGTGACCGTGCTGCTCCCACTGATTGGTCGGCACAACGTTGAAAACGCACTGGGGGCCATTGCCGCCCTGCAACATCTCGGGGTGTCGCTCACTGAGATCGCCGAGGAGTTGCCGTACTGCGAAGCGGCCCCAGGTCGGTTGCAGAGGATCGCGTCTTTATCGGGACCGGCGGTCTTCGTTGACTACGCACACACTCCCGATGCGCTGACTCGCGTGATCGAGACGCTGCGGCATTTGACCTTCGGGCGGATGATCGCCGTCTGCGGTGCCGGTGGCGATCGCGATCAAACGAAGCGGCCGCTCATGGGGGCGGCATTGTCAGCGGCAGATCATGTGGTCCTCACCGCCGACAATCCACGGACTGAAGACCCTGCGGTCATCGCCGAACAGATGCGTGCCGGGATCAATGGTTCGGTGCTCGTCGAAACAGAACTCGATCGTCGTCAGGCGATCGAACGAGCCATTGGGCTGGCCGAGTCTGGCGATGTCGTCCTCGTCGCCGGCAAAGGTCACGAACGCGAACAGATTGTTGGCCGGCAACGGTTGCCATTTCACGACGCGGCGGTTTGTGCGCAGGCACTCATCCGCAAGGCGTCCCTCACTCCCCTCCAGTGTGTCCAGAACTGACGGCATTATGCAGCCTGTCTCCCTCCGAGAATTGATTGCTGCGATCCACGGTCAACCCGTGGGGATCGATGCAGTCGATGTTCCGGTCGACCGAATCGAAACCGATTCCCGCGACGTGCGTCCTGGCGATGTCTTTTGGGCATTGATCGGCCAGAACGATGATGGACATCACTACCTGCAGCAGGCGCTGCGGCAGGGAGCGGTGGCGTGTGTGGTCGAAGCAGAGCGTCTCACGGATGATCGCCAGCAGATGATTCTGGTCGAAGATACGCTGCTTGCGCTGTGGGACTTTGCGGAGTGGTATCGCCGTCAATTCGATGCCCTGGTCATTGGCGTGACCGGGAGCGTCGGCAAAACAACCACGCGGCACATGGTGCATACGGTGCTGGGACAACAGTTCGTCGGCGTCGAGAGTCCTCGCAACTTCAACAACCACTTTGGCGTCCCGCTGAGTCTGCTGCAGTTGGGCTCCGAACATGAATACGCGGTCATTGAACTGGCCGCCTCTCAGGTGGGAGAGATCGCCGATCTCGCGAGTATCGCGCATCCTGAGGTGGGTCTGATCACCGCCATCGGTCCGGCCCATCTCGATGAATTCGGTTCACTCGAACAAATCGTTCAGACCAAGGGAGAACTGGTCGCAGCGATCCCCGGTTCAGGATTCGCCGTCCTGAACGGGGACGACACACTCGTGCGTCAGTTGGCCGCGAGGGCCGCCTGTCCGGTGATCTTCGTCGGCGAGCAGCGGGACAACGATCTCGTTGCTCAGTGGGTGCGATCGGAAAATGGACAACTGCGATTCCAAGTTGACTCGACCTCGTTCGATGTCCCGGTCGTCGGTCGGCATCATCTGACCTCGGCGATGATGGCGATTGCGATTGGACGCCAGATTGATATGAGCGATGCGGAAATCGCCGCTGGACTCCGCAGCTATCGCCCGGTCAGTGGACGGAGCGAACTGCTGCACATCGGTCCCTGGCTCGTGGTCGACGACACCTACAACGCGAATCCCCTCTCCATGCTGGCGGCGTGTCAGACTTTGCAGGACTGGCAAGGGGCGAATAAGCGCATCCTGGTAACCGGTGACATGCTCTCCCTGGGAAATGCGTCGGACGAATACCACCAGCAACTGGGGCAATTCATTGCTCACACCGGAATCAATCAACTCGTCGCTGTAGGCTCTCAGGCAGCACTCGTCGCAGGGAGTGCGAAGGAACATGGCATGGATGCCGGCTGCCTGGGAGTCTGCGGCGACGTGGAAACAGCACGCATGCTGCTCGACTGCTGGCTCGAACCAGGTGACGTCATCCTGGTGAAAGGCTCGCGAAACATGCAGATGGAACAATTCGTCAACTACCTCAAACAACGCGCCGCCGCCGCAGAACAACCGCAGCGACGAGTGGCGTGACATTGGGAGTCGGTCATGGGGAGTAGGGAGTGGCAATGAATGAAAACCTACTCCCGACTCCCCACGACCAACTCCCTAAAACAAAACACAATCCTGCTGTGCGGTTGATCAGGCTGCGGGGCTTGGTCAACTCCCTCCCACGGCGTCTCGGGAAGGTCAGCATCACAGGCGTTGGTTCAGTGA
>JAGQQB010000543.1 GCA_020426425.1 Planctomycetaceae bacterium
GATTTGAAGTTGTTGCCGTGCGTATCCCAACCACCTATGGAGAAGGAGACATTGCGCACGCCCGCTTCAATCAACCGTCGGGCCATGATGAAGTTGGTTGCTTCGCGGTTCTTCGCCCCACCATAGCGTTCAACTGTTTCCGGCGATTCCTCCTTCGTATCGAGTGCGGCGGCGACGCGACCAGAGGTGATCATTCCAACTGCCCGTGAAGCGAAGCTGTCCATAGCATCCATCATGCCGGTGGCATCGACCTGGCGCCGCAGCTTGTCGAGTCCACCGAGCAATTCCTGCCGCGAGCTGAATCGCGTTTCGTCCATGCCACGTGCGAGTTCCAAGTTGGCGCGACCTGTCCCGTCGGGACGATACGCGGAATGGACCTGGCCCAGGAATCCCGGCTTTGTCCAACCGGTCAGGTCCATCGCTGTCGGCGCTGTTCCTTCCGGTGTCGATTGAGCAGGGCCGAGCACTTTGGACATCACGGCGCCGAGTCCAGGGCGACCACCTTGTGCCTGCATGTCCCGCTGCCGCCAACCGGAATCGGATTGCGTCGGGGCGTGTTCGTTGTTGAAGTCCATGATCGAACGAATGAGAGCGAACTTGTCGCCGACTGAGGCGAGTCGCGGCATCAGTTCGCAGATCTCCATGCCAGTGACTTTGGTCGCAATTGGATTGAATTCGCCACGAAACTCACGAGGAGCGTTCGGCTTGAGATCGAACGTGTCCATGTGGGTGGGACCACCGGACAGATAGATGTTAATGATCGACCGACCCGTCGCATTCGATCCAGCGAGCGCTTCGGCCCTTAGCAACTGGGGCAACGTCAATCCGGCGATGCCCGCCGAGCCAATTCGCAGAAAGTCACGTCGATTGACTCCATCACAGAAGTGACGGGCCGAACCAAGATAGCCAAGCATGGGCAAACTCCAGGAAATCAATTTTGACCTCGCACGCAGTGACAGGCCTTCACTGCGTTCGCCTAACCGATTGAGTATAGATCGGCCCAACTGGCGGCATCAACTTGAATTGATGTGTTTTGGGGATGTTTTTTCAGGCTCTTCACGCCCTCGTGCAGCTTCGTGCGACGTCGACGGACTCGTCAATTCCTGCATGCCCGACGACGCGAGAGCATGCTCAACGGGGGATCAGGGCCGCACCGAGTCAGGTGTAGGCGTTCGTTATCGCTCGTCGCTTGAGCAGCGTGTTGGATCGTGGAGCGATCCACGACAATGGTTTCCCCTGGGGCTTCACGACCCCTGCTGCCCTTCGCGGACCTTGCGCAGCTTTGCCTCATACTCGGCAAGAATCCCCTCAGGATCATCTTCGAATGCCTGTTTGCAGCCGCTGCAGCAGACGTAGTACGTCTTGCCTTTGTGCGTCACCGGGATCGTTCCGGCCCCGCCAGTCACGACGCATTCGGGTTGCCCACCGCCGGGGCGCGCCAGTCGTGTCCCGGCACGCGTGTAACCGACTTCGGCCGTACGACTGAATGCCGTTGTTTCGGTGCTACGTTGTTCGAACAGCACCAGGGTCCGCTTGTCGTTGAGCAGCGTGATGGTCACCCGTTGTTGCGGGAACGAGTCTGCCGACGACGTCAGTACGAGTTGATTCTTGTCCCAGGCTCCTTGGAGCGTGTGCTTAGTTGCATCTGGTTGTGTCCACGTCATCACGTACTGCTGCGACTGTGGATCAAAGACGACCGTTGCCTGCTCGGTGAGTTGTCCCTTTTCGACGGCGTAGACGATGGAAGGAGTCTTGTTGGCGAAATCCCATTTGAATTCCGCCTGTTCGCTCCAGGCCCCTTTGCTCGAACCGCGCCGCGGTTGCCCCACTCCGCGCCAGCCGCCGATGATGCTGTTGAACGTTTCCAACGCAGTTCGCGCTACCGCCTCTTCGCCGGTCGGCATCTCTGCCCAACTCAGGCCAACGCCGAGACCAATCAGGCAACACAGGATTGCACAGAGACGACGAACGGTGATGCCGTACATAAGGTTCTCCGAAACTGGAGTCGGTCGGCTGATGAATTCGATGTGATTGGCGGACAGGAGTTTCAACCCGAAAACAGGCCGCGCAGACCGCAGGAATTGAACGTTCGCCCGAATACCATAGTCGTGGATCGCTCTGCGATCCAACGCGCTCAATGCGGGGTCATCATTGACTTACGGCCAAATTTCCCCCACACGCCTCCCCCCCGTTACTTCTTCTGCTTCGCTTCAAACTCAGCGATCCAGGTCTCAGGGTCTTCTTCGAATGCTGCTTTGCAGCCAGTGCAACAAACCCAGTAACTCTTCCCCTTGTGGCTGACCTGCATGGTTCCGAGTCCTCCGGAGATGACACAGGTCTTCTCGCCGTAGTCGTCATCGGACTTCGCGAACGAGGTCCCTTCGCGCTGCGTGGCGACGGTATCGAACCGGAGAAAACGA
>JAGQQB010000544.1 GCA_020426425.1 Planctomycetaceae bacterium
CGACGGGCTCACATCGCTCGACGACATCTTCCAGCGACTACTCCACATCGCCGCCAGCAAGGCGGAGCAGGTCCAGTCGCAATGCTCGGGGAGCACTGCCGCCATCCTCTGTGCCGACACGACCATCATCGTTCCGCATGCGGAACTCCTGGACGAAACGTACCGGGTCCTGGGCCAACCGCCCGAACCGGAATGGCGTGAGATCGTTGCAGAGTGGTTCCGAACACACTACTCGGGAAAGACGCATCTCGCCGCGACGGCATTTGTCATCACTTCCCCAGCCGGCACTTTCCAAGGGGTCGTAACCACCGAAGTCAGCATGAATGCCGTCTCCGACTCTCTGCTCCAGTGGTATCTGGAGACCGATGAACCACGCGGGAAAGCGGGGGGATACGCGATCCAGGGCGCTGGGAGCATGTTCATTAGTGGAGTTCGGGGCAGCCTGTCGAACGTGGTCGGCTTGCCACTCCGCGAAGTCCGCGACGCACTGCGTCATCTGCGGTTAGTCTGATCCGCTCGCGAACTGGGTACCGCCGACGTAACTCTCGCTGTCGACGCCGTCTGCGAACGGATCATGGTTGACACACCAGAAGCGGCTGGTTTACCCTGCAGTGCACAGGCCAGCGATCCCTGATCGCCCAGCCTGTGACCTTTCCTGGTAGCACGAGTGTATTGGCCCATCCTTCGTCGCTACCCTTGGCACATTCGCCGCCAAATTGAATGATCGATCCGTTTCAAACGGAGAATTGTCGACATGTTGCATGCCGAACTCAGAGTCTCTTCCGGAAAGCACGTGGGAAGCGTGATTCCATTGGCCGCCGGGAAGTTCCTGGTGGGACGTGAAGAGGACTGCCATCTTCGCCCCAACAGCGACCTCGTCAGTCGACATCACTGCGTCTTCACGCTGGACGACTACGCGTGCCGGCTCCGGGATTTGGGGAGCACGAATGGAACCTTCGTGAACGGGGAACGACTGCGCGGCGCCGTCGTGCTGAAAAATGGGGACAAAGTCTCCATCGGCAAGCTCGATTTTGATGTCGTCGTCCGCGATCCCGCCGCCGAGGAAACGCATACAAATCTATCGATCGATTCCAACACCGCGCCCGGCACACCCGCTCCTGCACCTGAAGCGACACCAGGACAAGTCATCTCTGGCAGCGACGACGACTCTCGAACCGATATTCCCTCATCCGGCGACACCCTTAGCGAAATCCCTGTGGCTCAACTACTGGGGCAAGGAACCGCCGAAGGGGACACGCAGTTCGCCTCCCCCACAGACGCTCAGCCACCTGCCGCGAATCAGCCACCACCTGGCATGCCCGGCGCTCCAGGCATGCCCATGGGCCAGCCACCAATGCCCGGCTACCCGGTCGCGTATCCGCCACAGTACATGCCGTATGGCTATCCCGGCTACCCACAACAGATGGGTTACCCGCAGATGGGGTATCCTCAAATGGGTTACCCTCAACAGGGCTACCCACAGCAAGGATATCCACAACAGCCAGCGGCGCCTGCACCGGAAGCCCCCGCCGAGCCCCCCAAGCCCGCCGCGAATCAAGAAATGGCGGTCCGACTGCCTGATCCGTCGGAGACCGGCGCGAAAGCACCCGAGCCCAAGCCCGAAGGGGGCGCCTCGGCTCCCTCCGCTCCCAAGTCGAGTCCTGCGGAAGACGTCATTAAGAAGATGCTCAATCGACGACCTGGCGGCTAGCCAGAGTGCTGGGCGCCGGTCGAAAGGATGCTCCGCATTGGTTCGACCCAAGTCGTACGAACGATGACCGAGACCACCCGCTACCGCGTTGACGGGATGCACTGTGCCGCCTGTGTCGCACGCGTGGAGTCAGCCCTGTGCAAGCTGCCCGGCGTGGAGACCGCCGCCGTCAACCTCGCTTCACACGAGGTGACACTCCGCTCATCGGCTGAACAATCGCTTCCCACCGCCAGCGATCTCGCCGCCGCCGTCGCCACCGCTGGCTACACACTGATCGCCGAGTCGCCGGTCGAGAGCAACACCGTCTCCCGAACCGAGGAACGAGCACAGGCGCTGCGGCAACTCCGCGCGCGCGTCCTCGTCGCCGCCGGTCCCGCCATCGCCGTGCTCATCATCTCGATGAGTGGACTCAAGTTCCCCGGTGATCGCGCACTGCTGGCACTGCTCACACTGATTGTCCTCGGCTGGAGTGGGCGTTCGATCTTTCAGAGCGCGGCGAGTTCGGCGCTGCATCTGAGTCCGAACATGGACACGCTCGTCGCCATTGGCTCGGGGACGGCGTACCTCGTCAGCCTGCTGGCGACGTTCTTCGGCAGCGCGATTCCCATCCCGCTCCCCATCATGTTCGATGCTGCGGCGATGACGGTGTTCTTCGTACTGCTCGGACGCTTCCTCGAAGAGCGGGCCAAGGGGAACACACTGTCCGCA